>CAZXHW010000245.1:0-9847 GCA_964639915.1 uncultured Heliomicrobium sp. | reverse complement strand
GTCATTGGCAGCCCGGAAACGATGAACAACACATACGTCGAGCAGATTGTTTCCAGCGCCGAAGCCGCGATTGATAAAGCCGTCGAAATTGGCGTCACAGACCGCAACCGCGTCGGCGTCGGAGGCCACAGCTACGGCGCGTTTATGACCGCCAACCTGCTGGCGCATTGCGATTTGTTCAAAGCCGGAATCGCCCGCAGTGGAGCCTATAACCGCACGCTGACTCCATTCGGTTTCCAGAGCGAACGCCGCACGTATTGGGAAGCGCCGGAAATGTATCTGAAAGTTTCGCCGTTTATGAATGCACACAAGATCAAAGAACCGATCTTGATGATTCATGGCGAAGCTGATAACAACACCGGCACACACCCAATCCAATCCGACCGCATGTTTCAGGCGCTGAAAGGCAATGGCGGCAACGTCCGGTATGTCACTTTGCCGTTCGAAGCGCACGGGTACACCGCACGCGAATCAACCGAACATACGCTGTGGGAGATGATCACGTGGTTCGATAAATACGTGAAAGGTTCCGGCGAATCCCAAGCCAAGGCCGCATCAAGGTAAGGCATTCATCTCAGCCCGCGAATGCGGGCGCAAGCAAGTAGCCTGGGGTGTAGCGCGAAGCGCGAAACCCCAGGTATCCGCCGTAAGTACGCCAGCCCGCGAAAGCGGGCGGCAGTCTTTTCACCCAGCTTCCTTGCTTACCGGCAATCCCTCACGATTCCCAAACTACTTTCCAAGACATGCCGCTACTTTTCGCAAATCTGCGACTAGCGCGGCATAGATTTCTTCAGCGGGCTGACTGCGCAGAACTGCCGACGGGTGATAGGTCGGCAGCAGATTGAGACTGCCTTTCTGCACAAATTCGCCGCGCATTTTCCCCAACGTGAAACTGGGATTGATCAGCGCCCGGGCAGCACTAACACCAAGGCAAACAATCACCTTGGGTTGCAGGCAGGACAACTCCGCTTCCAGCCAGGGTTTGCAGGCATTGATTTCGCGCAAAGTGGGTGTGCTGTGGATGCGGCGACCATTCGTCAGGCGAAATTTGAAATGCTTGACGGCATTCGTCAGGTACAGCGTGTCCCGATCAAGTCCCGCTTCGGCCAGCGCACGGTTCACCACTTCACCAGCCGGACCAACGAACGGTTGACCCGCTTTGTCTTCTTCGTCGCCGGGTTGTTCGCCCACTAGAACAATGCTCGCGTCCTTTGGTCCGATGCCAAAGACGGTTTGCGTGGCAGTGCGATAAAGTTCGCAGCCTTGGCAGGCTGACGCCGCCTCGCGCAATGTTTCCAAGGTACGCTCTTCGGGCAAGAAGTCTGCCGCCGAACAAACCATCCCATTGGTAATCATTCGTTCCACGCGCTGTGGAGCTTCGCGCAACAGCGGATCAATCAACGACGCTTCGGGCAAAGTCGGCCAGTGGCGCACCGGCATTTCCTTTTTCATGGCTTTCAACTTGATGCGCGCGGGATTGAAAATGGCGCGGTAAAACTCCTTCCACAAAACTTCCATCGCGTCATCATCGGGAGCATCCGCCACCGTAGCGCCGGGACCAAAATGCAGCTCCTCGCCATCCCAATGCGCAGATTCGTCCGGCGTCAAAATCGTCCAGCGCATAACGGCAAACCGCCGCTGAAAAAACGGTGCAGAAAGTTTCAGGCTGTAATGATCCGGGCGATGCCAGGCGATGTAATGATCAATGCCATCCGCGTCCGTCGTTTTGCGAAACCGCACAAAGGCTTTGGTTTTATGCACATCGCGGCGCACAGCTTTTTCCATCAGTTGCAGCGTTCGCGTCAACGGATCGCTGGCAAGGCGCAGCAAAGGGGTTTCGCCGTGCGTCAATCGCCACAGCATTTCATAGAGTAATGAAAACCGCTGGGCGTCGCGATGGTGGCAAACGACTTCGGCCAATTCCAAAAAATCCTGTGGGACGGTTTGAAGCGGCTGGGCAGCAACAGGCGCAAAAATGGAAGGCACGAACAGGGAAGTTTGCGCCGATTCTGAATTCCAAATGACTTCCGGCGGAGCAATGTTTGCCTGAAGCAGCGCGCGCGCTTGCTCCCGCCAGCTTGCGTAATCATGTGCTGTGACAAAGTGCGGCATTCGCGGATCCTCGCGCTAAAACGCCAACTTCAATTGCGTAGCGGGTGGACGCGAATTGGCAATCAGCTTGGCAACATCTTCTTTCTGCGATGGTAAGTAATCGCCCGCAATCGTGAAGGCTTTGGCGCGTTTCCAGACCATCCCAAGCGCCAGCAAATCCTGCAAGACGATTTTCTTATGGCGGCGAATTTCCAGCAGTTTGTCTACGCTGCGGACTCCGACGCCGGGAATTCGCAGCAGTTGTTCGCGGCTGGCACGATTCACGTCCACGGGAAAATAGTCTGGATTCCGAAGCGCCCAGGAAGTTTTCGGATCAATATCCAGTTCCAACTGCGGATGTTGGTCAGAAACGATTTCGCCGACATCATAACCATAAAACCTCAGCAACCAATCGGCTTGATACAGTCTGTGTTCGCGCACCAGCGGAGGGCTTTGTCCAGGCAATCGGCCATCCGCGTGCGGAATCGGGCTAAAGGCGGAGTAGTACACACGCCGCAGCCCATACTTTCCGTATAAATCCGCAGAGGTTTTCAAGATCTCCTGGTCAGGCGTTGCCGTAGCGCCAATAATCATTTGCGTGCTTTGTCCGGCGGGAACAAACGTGGGCGCATTTAATCCGTGTTGCTTGTCTTCCTTAATTTCCTGCGCTTTGGTTTGCACTTCGGCCATGTTGCGTTCCAGCTCCGGGCGGTTCTTTTCCGGCGCCAGCTTGGCCAGGTCAGCGACGGTAGGCAGTTCAATGTTAACGCTCAGGCGGTCGGCGTACAGGCCCGCTTCGATCAGCAATTCATTGGAAGCCCCGGGAATGGTTTTCAGGTGAATGTAGCCGCCAAAGCCGTGGTCTTGCCGCAACCGTTTGGCTACTTCGACCAGTTGCCCCATCGTGTAATCGGAATCGCGAATGATGCCAGAACTCAGGAACAAGCCTTCGATGTAATTGCGGCGATAAAAATCCAGCGTCAGATTGACGACTTCTTCGACTGTGAAGCGTGCTCGCTCCACATCGCTGGACAACCGATTGACGCAATACCGGCAATCAAAAATGCAGTGATTCGTCAGCAGGATTTTCAGCAGCGAAATGCAGCGGCCATCCGGCGTGTAGCTGTGGCAAATGCCGTTGCCTTCTGTATTTCCCAACCCCTTGCCGCTGCGCTTGGCTTTGGAACCGCTCGAAGCGCAAGAGGCGTCATACTTGGCGGCATCGGCCAGCACAGCCAGTTTTTTTACTACTTCCATACGCCAACTGTACTAAGTTCGAAATGCTGAGTAAAACAGCTCCAGAAGGCACAGAGTCATTTGCCGCCGAATGTCCAGGCGATTGCGTAGCGATAGGTTATGCATTGGGAGTTCCGCCCAACGATTCCAGCAGAAGTTGTAGCTCCACTGCATTCTGATAATCCAGATTCGGATCAGTCACCAGCGCCGGATCACAGTTGCCACCGAGGATCGGGCGAAGTTTGGCTACGAGCGTTTTGCCATTTAGAGGAATGTCTGTATTTGCCAATTCTTCTAGGGCGCGTTCGGCTTCCATCGTTGCACCTTGTTGAATGGCCTGGCTGACTAGAGCGAACAGTTGCGCCACATCAGACTGACTCTCTCCGCCCGCGCGCCGGTAGGCCAAATAGCTCGCCATGGCTTGCCCGCGCGCTTCGGCGGCAGCCTGCGCGTTGCCAGTGGCTTGTTCCAGGTTGTGCAGGGTGTTCCAAGTCTTCCAAGACTCAGCAGCGTGGCCAAATGGTTTATTACATTCAATCGCACGGAGTAATTCATGGCGAGCTTCATTGTAATTCCGCAAATCTATTAATAAGTGAGCCAAATTATTGCGAGCACTTCCTTCATACCGTTTGTTCTGCAATCGGGCATAAATGCCTACCGCCTGTCGATAAAAGGGCAGTGCCTCTTTCAGCTTTCCCATTTGATAGTTAAGATTGCCCAGTTCAATCAAGGTAAGGGCTTCGCCAGCAGAATCTTGTTGTTGCATCATAATCGCAAGCGATTGTCTGTATGCCTGCTCCGCCAGCTCAAACTGCTCAGTTTCACGATATGTTATTCCAATTTGATGCCAGCCGATGGCAACGCTTCCCGGTTCACCCAGTGTCTCAAAAATATCGAGGGCCTTCTGATGACCTCTAAGCGCTTCGTCGTGGCGTTTTTGCTGCAAGCGAACCGTGGCTAGATTTCCTCTACTTACGGCCACCCATCTTCGATCATCAATTTTCTCAAAATGTCGAATGCTTTCTTCATAAGCCGCCGCCGCTTCATCAAGACGCCCTAATTGAGTAAGGCACTCAGCCGTTTCGCTGATCGAGGCCGCGGCCATATGCTTGGCCAACGTATTGGTAAGTTTCTGAAAACGCAGCTGAGCTTCACTGAAATGTCTCATAGCATCTTCGAGGGTACCAGCGGCTTTCAGCACACTTCCAAGATTCAAATACGCTAGTGCGATGTTGTAATCCGCTCCTGTGTAAGCCGATTCGCCAAAGACGAGTGCGCGATCAAGTAATTGTTCAGCAGCATGGAGAGCTTCAGTCAATCGCCCTTCCGCCATCATCCTCTGTATGTTAAGTCGTAACGACTCGAACTGAGCACTGCTCCAGACGTCTAATGATCGAGCTGCCTCTTCGCGCACACGTATCACATGGACTAGTGCCTGTGAATGGCCAAGCCGGGTGAGTATTGATTCTAGGTTCCTCGCTAGATGGATAACTTCTTCTGGTGTTAGCACAGACTGTGACCGCTCAAACAACGCTAAGAGGTTGGGCAATTCTAGCCGAGCCAATTGAAAAGCAAGTTCTGCGTTCTGAAACACTTGTCGATAAAGAAACAAGCTCAGCGCTCGCATCGCTTCAACCCAACGCGCAGTGAGCGATAGCAGCTCCGCCTCGTCCATGCGCGCCAGCAGATAGTTGGGCAGAGCTGGATCAAGCCGCAGGTGGCCATAAGACATTGCTTCCGCGAGCCCCACTTCGATTAGGGCGGCGGCGATGGCTTCTGCTGTTTCTTTCTCTACGCCAAGTACGTGACGCAAGATCATTCGATTCGCGCCGCTGTGAAAGACGGCCAGTGCCTTCACTTGCTCGCGCAGCTCTGGCGGCAAGCGGCGCAGCGAGAGTTCGACGCTGGCATAAAGCGAATTTTCGCGCTCGCCGGGATGTTCTTTTTCCAGCCGAACCATCAATTGTCGCAAATTCTCCGTGGTGGCGCGCACACCGCTGGCTTTCACTTCGCGCGCCAGTAGGGTGAGCGCGCGGGCGTGGCGGTTGACGGCTTCGACCAGTTCAGCGATGTCGGCGGGTATGTTGCCTTGTTCGTCGTATTCGCGGCGTTTCATGACGCGGCTGACCAGTTCGACGGCGTCTTCGCGGCTCAGCCGGTCGAGCGGGATGACTCGATCCCGATTGGCAAAAGGCTTCGGCAGAGGTTCTCGACTAGTGAAGACAATCCGCGTCGCTGGATGCGCATCGAGCAAGGCTTGGCAGAGAGCGAAGACGTCCGGTACGGAACCGGGAGCGGTAGCGACTGGGTAAACTTGTGATGTAGTGCTATCCGACACGGCAGCGGGGGTGATTGAGTTGGCTTGTAATGTAGCGTCAGCGGATTCGACCGGGTCGCTACCGCTTCCCGTTCCGTACCCAGCCGCACCGTATCCAGCCATCAGACTCTCCACATTGTCCACCACGATGATCGTCGGTTTGTCTTTCAGTTCGCGTTTGATCGGCAGCAAGGCTGCTTGCCAGTCGTTGTACAGTGAAGCCGTGTAGCCCGCGCCGACCAGTTGGCGGCCAATCGTGTCGGCCATGCCTTTGGCGTCGCTGTATTGTTCCAGGCTGACGAACGCCGCGCGGCGAAAGCGATTGGTCCGCACCAGCCACCGGGCCAGTTCCACGGCAAGCGTGGTTTTGCCTTCACCGCCTACGCCGCGAATGACGGCATAGGGTTCGGTCAGCAGCAATCGTTCCAACGCCAGCAGTTCGCGGCTGCGCCCGATGAAGCTGTGTTCCGGCGCATGTGGCAAATCGCCCAGATTAAATTTGCGGCGGACGGCGACATCTTCCAGCGCGGCGGGCGATAACCGCTGACGAACCAGCGAAGGGTCTTGGCGTTCTTGATACAGCACGGGCACAAACCAATCCTGCAAGTGGAATTCGCCCGCGCCTGCGATTGCGCCTCGGCGCGGGTCGGCGTGCAACGCCTGTTGCCCAGCCAGCATGGCCGCGCCGATGCGCGCACCCATTGCCAGTTCGCGGTAAAACTCTTTGACAAACCGCCGAGCCGTTTCGACCAGCACGGAATGCGTCATCGCCACGACCGAAACGACACCCTGTTCCAGCAGCTTGGCCGCCACCGAAGCCGTCGGATCGTCATCAGTTTTGGCGCTCTGGCAGGCTTCTAGAAACACCAGCGGGATGCGGTGATCGCGCATGACAGTGGCCACTTTGTCAGCGTCAATCAATTCGCTTTTGCGGTTGTGCAACTGGTCGTCCTGGTCGGGAGCTTCAAAACAGAGTTTGCCCAAACCGACGCGAGGATCGTAAACGCCGTGCCCATCGAAATGGACGACGTCAAACTGTTCGCGCCGCAGCGCTTGCTGCAATGCTGGAAAGGTCGGCGTCTGCAAAATCGTCAGGCTGACGGTTTCGCCCAAACTTTCGATGGCTTCGACCAGGGGTTTGGAACTGACGCGGTGATCAATGTAAGCGGCGCTGTCGTCTTCAGGGCGAGGGCTAACCAGCAAAACGCGGATCGGCAATTCGCGTTTGATCTCGTCAAACTTGACGCTGTTCGGCAAGCGGCGGCGGACCCGGACAGCGTGTTTGCCGTGGAATAAAAAGCCGCGTTCGTCGTGCAGCAATTCCCAAGGCAGTGACAGCAGCAAGGTGGCGGCTTCTTTGGCGGAAGTGATGGCTTCTGGCGGAGAGCCTTCCGGCAGCTTGTCTGAAACTTCGACGGAAAAACGGCGCTCGGCTTTGCTGGCGACGTCCAGCCAACCGCGCAGTGCTTCCTGCGCGGATTTGGTTTCCAGCGCGGCTTGATAAAGCAGCTTTCCCCATTCGGGCAGTTGCTTGGCGATTCGCTCCCCGCGCTCTTTGAATTGTCCGACAGGCCATTGGTAATACTTTTCCAGATACCAACGTAGATCGTCCGTTTCGATTGGCCCCAGCGGCGAAGTGAAAAAGAATGGATTGCTTTTGACTTCGCGCGCTCCGGCTTCCGGCGGCTGGTAAGTCAATGTCGCTTCAGCCTTTGCGCGCGTTTTGCCGTCTTCGGTTTCGACTTTCAAGTTGCGAAGTTCCAGCAACAATTCGGCGACGGATGTTTCTTCGACGGGTTCGGGAAGGGAAGCGTCGTTGGGCAATTCCAGGCTGAGCGCAGCTAAAATCGCGGGCATCTTTTCAGCCAGCGCGCCGGGTTCGGAACTGACAGGAACGATGGCGCGCTGTTCGCCGAATACCCAACGAAACGCGCCAAGATCAATGTCGTCCAGCCGCAAGGCAATCACGCGGTAACTTTCATCGCCCGCTGCTTTTCGCTGCTTTTCAATCTCCACCGCGTGTTGGACTTCTTTGTAAACCCATTCGGATTGAAACGCCTGCTGGCTGAACAGAACGATGAACTGCTGCGCAGTTTCGATGGCGGCTTTCACTTCCGGCCAAAGTTCGTCTCCGCCGCGCAAATAACGCGCGTCATCCCAAACTTTCAGGCCGCGTGCGGTCAAGGCTTCATGCAGTTGTTTGACGAAACTGTCGTCAGTTGTGGTGTGCGAAATAAAGACGTGGCTGGAACTCATTGGCTGATCTCCGAATGTTGTCGTCATCAAATTGCTGAAAAGAGTTTCAGGGCGGGACGATGATAGCGCAAAGGCATTATTCGATCACGGCGATGGCTTCGATTTCGATCAAAAATTCTGGTTTGGCTAAAGACACCACACCGATCCAGGTGCTGGCAGGAGGTTTGTCGGTGGAGAAGAATTCTCGTAATGCTTCGCCGACAGAGCCAGTGTCGTCGGGTTTGGGATTGACGATGTAAATTCGCAGCGAAACGACGTCTGCCGCTGTGCCTCCGGCGGCTTCGACTCCGAGTTGAATGTTCCGCAAGGCTTGCCGAGTCTGTTCGCCCAGATCATTTCCGCCAACGATTTGCTTGTTCATGTCCCAAGCTGTCTGGCCGGAAAGGTAAACGGTTTTGCCGCCTTGGGCGACGACGATTTGCGAAAAGCCGATAGGCAGGCTGGGGAAAAGTGTTTCGGGGTTCAGGTGTTGTTTGGGCATTGACCTTCCTTCTACTTGAGAACAATCAAAGTCTCGCGATATTGATCAGGGACAGTTGTTTCCCAGTGAACGGTAACTTTATTACTGCCAAAAAGTGGATTGAAGTTGTAACTTGCCCAGCCTGTGTGTTCCTTTTCCTGTTGGTCACGAATGATGAACCATAGGTAAAGCGTGTCTCTGCGTGAAAGCCAAACGATTTTGTTTGGTCCCCTATCGCTGCGATATTCAACCAATTGCCAGCCATTCTCCTTCACCCATTGCGGCAGCCAATTCTCAAATTTGGCTGTGGCATCGTTCAGCAGCTTGCTGCTCCACGTCATAAACACGGTAATCAGCACCACATACACGATCAGTGTCAGCACAACGGCTGTGATGCCAAATTTGCTCATCAGAAATACGAACATCATATTCGTTCGAAGTACCGCTTCCGTTCCCAATCCGTTACCGCCGAATTGAATGAAGCTTGCTCCGTTCGGAAAAAGTGCGTGTAATGTTCAACCACGTCTTCGCCGAACGCGCGTTTGGCAAAATCGCTGGCTTCAAACTTGTCTGTGGCTTCGGCCAGCGTGTAGGGAACTCGCGGCAAGGATTTCGCGGCGTAAATGTCCCCGGTAAAGCAATCGGGCGGTTCGATCTTGTTGGCGATGCCGTCAAGGCCCGAAGCCAAGGAAGCCGCAAACGCCAGATACGGATTGGCGTCGGCTCCGGGGATTCGGCATTCAATACGCAAACTTTTGCCGCTGCCGACAACGCGGAAACCTCCGGTGCGGTTATCGTAGCTCCATGCCAATCGCGTCGGTGCCCACGAACCGTCCACATAGCGTTTGTACGAATTGACGGTCGGCGCATAAAACGGCATCACGTCATAAACGTGCGCCATCCAGCCTCCCAGAAACCAGCGAAACTCGTCTGTGCATTTGACCGGGCCGAACTGTTTGTCTCCGGCAAAAGCGTTCTGACCGTCACGCCACAAACTGAAATGGATATGGCAACTGGAACCGGCGCGGTCAGCGGCGAACTTGGGCATAAACGTCACGCTCAGTTCCATCGCTTCGGCAATTTCCTTCAAGCATTGTTTGTACACAATGTGGCGGTCTGCCATTTCCAGAGGTTCGGCGTAACGAACGTTGAGTTCGTGCTGCCCTAGACCCCACTCACCTTTGGAGTTTTCGACTGGAACGCCCGAGTTCTTCAAATGACGCCGAGCCGCAGCAGTAAACGCTTCGGTACGTGTGCCTTGAAGAATGTGATAATCCTCCAGATACCAACCCGCCGGAGTCAGCGTTTGATAACTTTGTTCATTGGCTTGGCGGTAACTGTTTTCAAACAGGTAATACTCCAATTCCGAAGCGGCGAAACTTTCAAAGCCGAGGCCATGCGCTTGATCCAGTTGCTGTCGCAAGATCGAACGTGGGGCGACCGTAACCGGCGAATGCGTCTTTTCGTTTTCCACGTCGCACATCACC
>CAZXHW010000244.1:7894-9848 GCA_964639915.1 uncultured Heliomicrobium sp. | reverse complement strand
CAATTCGCACGGGAAGTCTTTGATTCTCTTTCGGCTGCCGCTGCAATCAACCAGGTCAAGCTGCAACTGGAACCGAATCTAGACCGTTCGCAAAGCTGGAAAGTTTTTGGCGAAAAATCCAGGCTGGACCGTGTGATTTCGAATCTGGTCGAAAATGCGTTGCGTTACAGCCCGGCGAATTCAACCGTCACGGTGGGTTGCCACGACGAAGGCGGCAAAGTTCTGGTCACGATTGATGACGAAGGCCCAGGCATCCCGCCGGAAGTGGCGCCAACGCTGTTTCAAAAATTCGCCCAAGGAAAAAAAGGCAAAGGCAAGATTGGCCTGGGATTGTATTTCTGCCGCATTACCGTCCAGCACTGGAAGGGCGAAATCGGGCACGCTGCGCGCGAAACCGGCGGAACCCGATTCTGGTTCCGCCTGCCTAGACCACAATTGAATTCATAACCCACGCTATTGCAGGGTTTCATATTCGTATCTATCGCGTAATGCGATTATGGTTTCCTTCCTGTAAAGTGCAATGCAGCAAGACCGACAAAAAGCCGCTACGGGAAAACAGGCGGCGAATTACGCTGACGCGTCCCGCTGCAACAATCAAATCAAAAAAACTAGCGAAACAAAGAAGGAGTATTTCAAATGCCGTACATCAAAGTTGGACAGGAAAATTCGCACGACATCAACATTTTTTATAAAGACTGGGGCAACGGACAGCCGATTGTGTTTAGCCATGGCTGGCCGCTGAGCGCGGATGATTGGGATGCGCAGATGCTGTTTTTCGGCCAGCACGGCTTTCGCGTCATCGCGCACGACCGGCGCGGGCATGGACGTTCCAGCCAGACTTGGGACGGCAATGAAATGGATACGTATGCTGACGATCTAGCGAAGCTGACAGAATATCTGGATTTGAAAGATGCCATTCACATTGGCCATTCGACCGGCGGCGGCGAAGTCGCACGCTACATTGGGCGGCACGGCACGAAGCGCGTCGCCAAAGCAGTGCTGATTGGTGCTGTTCCTCCGCTGATGCTGAAAACAGAAGCAAACCCCGGCGGTTTGCCCATTTCGGTTTTTGATGACATTCGCGCTGGCGTTGTGAAGGATCGCTCGCAGTTTTACAAAGACTTGACCATGCCTTTTTACGGATACAACCGGTCCGGCGCCAAGATTTCGGAAGGCATTCGCGAACATTGGTGGTTGCAAGGAATGGTGGGCGGCATCAAAGCCCATTACGATTGCATCAAGGCATTTTCCGAAACGGATTTCACCGAAGACCTGAAAAAATTTGACGTGCCAACGCTGATCCTTCACGGAGATGATGACCAGATTGTGCCGATTGGCGCGTCTGCGATGCTGGCCGCCAAGCTGGTGAAAAACGCCAAGCTGAAAATTTATCCGGGCGGATCGCATGGCATCTGCGCAACTCAACCGGTCAAAGTCAACGCCGACTTACTCGCATTCATAAAAGAATAAAGAACAAAGGAGCTATTCAGACTAGCTGAATGAGTGATTCAACAATCCAGAAGAATTTGCCGAGCGGCCAAGCTCGTTCTGTCGCATTCATCATCACGCACACCATTAAAGCGGGTGAGGAGCGGGGGTACGAAGCTTGGCTGACCGAGATTCAGCGGGAAGTCAGTCATCGGCACGGCTATCTTGGCAGAGATATTTTCCGTCCTGCACACGGCAGCCGGAAATACACCAGCATTTTGCGCTTCGATACACTCGACAGTCTGAATGCGTGGGCAGAGTCGGAAACGCGCCAGAACTATGTCAATCAGGTCAAGCATCTGCTGGAAACCGGCGATCAGGTTGAAATCCAGACAGGCGTGGATTTCTGGTTTACACCTGAAGGCGTGCGGCCACCGAAACCGTGGAAACAATTCCTGATCACGCTGACGGCGGTTTACCCTTTGAGCTTGCTGATTCCACGATTGCTGCGTTTCTTGTTTCACGT
>CAZXHW010000244.1:6110-7884 GCA_964639915.1 uncultured Heliomicrobium sp. | reverse complement strand
GTCTTTCGAGCATGAACTCGTTAAGGCGCTGTTAATGGCTGTGATTCTTACTGGCCTGCTGACTTTCGTCATCATGCCGCGCTACACGCGGCTGGTGAAACGGTGGCTGTATGAAACAGAAACGTAAAGCGCTCCCGTTCAACGGTTGACTGACACAGCAGGCTTTTCACCGATCTCCGTAACCGCGCCATCCCTGCTGTGTCCAGAAACCATTGCATACACTCTTCACTTTGAACCGACTGCCGAAACATCCAGCACGTAAGCCGTCTGATTTGAAGTCATCGCAAACAGCTTTTTGCCGTCCTGGCTACCAGCGCCAGCGAAACCGGATGCGTAAAAGTAAACTGGTCGCGTTTTTCCAGCGAAGCCAGATCGTAAACCGTCAGTTGGCCGCTTTCGTTTTCTACACAAATCAGATTGGCGGCTTTGCTGATGGCGGACCGGCTACCGAACAAACGGCCTTTTTGAGCACCATTGGCCAGCGAGTAAATCAACACACGATTCGTCGTGTCCGCAATAACGACCAGGTCATTGGTGGCAAACACGCTGCCGATTCGAAACGATCCTTTGCCGGTTTCGACCAGCAACCGGCCTTTCAAAACTCCGGTGCGGGCGTCAATCACCTGCAAAAAGTAATCGCCTTCTTTTTCCTTCATCGCCGCCAACTGCTCTTTCAAAACCGGATCGGCTTTGATTTCTGCTTGTGCCGTTTTCGAAGCCACCGGCCAGGACATCACCATCGTCCCTTCCTGAGAACTGATCCAGTAACGGGGAACTTCCTTGCCAAATTGTTTGGTCCAAAGCGTGTTGTTGGTTTGGGTGTCGCGCATTTCCAGAATGAGGTTTTCAAAGTAACCACCATCTTTCTTTGCCGGTTTGGTTACCATCAGAAATTGACCATACTGAGTAGCGCGCTCGTCTTTCAGCTCCGGCCCGCCCGAAGCGGCTTTATTTTTAGGGTTAAAGAAGGCGATCTGGCGTTCAGCTTCCTGAAACTTCGGGAAATCGCCGTAAAACTCTCCGGCATCGTTGAAGTGAGCGCCACGGAATCCGCGAACGAAAAACACGCGCTCGCCTTTTTTCAAATCCCAGATTCCTCCCCGCGACCGTTCGGAAAACGCCAGCCAGTTGAAGTCTTTTGAAATCGCCAGCGCTCGCAACCGGCCAATCGGATTGCGCGGCAGGTTGACCACGCCCAGCAATTGATTTTTATCCGTTGTGTAAAGCCCAAGCTCACCAGTGATTCGTTCCGCAACAAACACCTTATCGTACAGATCAATGGCTTGCGTTTTGTTGCCTTTGATTGCCATGCGCTGGGCAATATCCACCACGCCAACCGCCGATTTTTGCAAAGGACGAACCAGCAGGTAATTGCCTTTGGTCACAGGCGCAAGTTTGCCGGGAAACATCGGAAACTCTTCGATGATTTCACCGCCCGGCACTGACAAGAGCGCGGACTTGTCTGGCTTTTCGCGGTTGTAAGCGATCATTCGGTCAGCCGCTGTGAACGCGAAGCCCCCGGCGATTAGCTTTTTGATGTTTCCCTTCAGCGACAAAGGCGCGCGCGCTTGTGCATCCAGCAGGATGGCGGCGTTTTCCACCGCCACACCCAAAGCACTGAACCCAACGCTCCGCTGTCCAGCGGCGAAGTATTTGCCGTCGGGCGAAAACCCCATGTTGATCATGTCGAATTGCTGATCGCTCAATTCTTCCGTGCTTAAAATGCTGAGCAGATATTGCAGCAACATGAAGTAAATGTCGGGCACGTAAAAAT
>CAZXHW010000244.1:4692-6100 GCA_964639915.1 uncultured Heliomicrobium sp. | reverse complement strand
TTCTTTTTCTGAAACACCTGGGCTTTGGTTTGCACGTCGAACATCACCAAAGAAAATTCTTCGTCCAGACAAGCCAGGGTTTTTCCGTCAGGCGAAAGCAGACTTTGAAAACAGGTTTTGCGCGTGACGACTTCGTGCGCTTCTTTCAGTTTTTGATCCGCAACACTCCAGTTTTCAACGCGCAGGTCGGAAGTATGAAAAACCACGTTTTCAGAGTCGGGCGTGAACTGTGCGTTTTCCGCCTCAAGCGCGTCAATTCGGAAAAGCGCTTTGAACGGTTCAATGCTCAGCACATTGATGCCCGTATCGTCCTGAGCCAACAAGTATTTGCCGTCGGGACTAAATTTCAGATGGCTGATTTCGCCGCGCAGCGGAGGTTCGAGCAGGGTTTTGGAAACCACCGAATGCAGGGCTTCTTTGCGGCCAAGCCCTGTGTAAGCAACGACTGTGGATTGCCATTTTTGATAATCGGTGGCTTGGGCGACAGGCCGGGCTTCGATGCAGCCCGGCGGCAATGCGGTTTCGGTTTTCAGCATTTCGCGCAACCGCTTTGCTTCTGGCTTGGTCACTCCAAACAGATCGGAAAAGAACCCGCCGGTTTTACCTTTGGTCTCGGAAAATCGGTCGAACATCTTGGAGTGCGCTTGCGGGTCGTAGCCTGCGGCCGCCAGCACAAACAATCCCAGCCGGTCGGCTTCGATTTGCTCTTTGCCGTCGTGTTTATCGCTTTGTTTGAAGGCGTCAGGTTTACGCGCAACGTTTTCCCGCAATTGGTTATATTTGTCGAAAATGTCCTTGCGGTCGCCAACCTGTGTCACGCCCAGAACTTCTTTCAACTGTTTGGTCATGGCAGTGGATTGTTGCCGCGCCATTAAATGGCCGATTTCGTGTGAGATGACTCCGGCCAATTCATCTTCGCTTTGCGTGAAGGCAATCAACTTGCGCGAAACGTAAATGCGACCGCCCGGCAACACAAAGGCGTTTGCATCGGATAATTCGACCAGAAAGAAACGGAACTTCAATTTGTTGGGCGGTAAATGGCGGACGATGCGGTCGCCGATTTGGCGCAGGTAAGTCGTCACTTCTTCGTCATCAATCACGCGAAAGTCACGCTGGATTTGTTCGGCGATAGCTTCGCCAAGCTCGACTTCCTGTTCGTCGCTGAAAATGTTGGCTTCACGTGCGCCAGCCGTCAACATAGGCGGTTGGCATTTCTGCTGGATTGGTTTGGCATGGGTGACATAGCTTCGCTGGACGAGAGCCAGCAATAGTAGGCAAATCGAAAGAAGGAGTGTTCTTTTCATAACGCTGAGTCGTTGAGAAAACTTCTGGTTGACGGTTACGGGCGGTTTCCAGGCAAGGCCCGTGATGGCATTTAGAATTTATTCGGCAAAAACTTCAATGGGTC
>CAZXHW010000244.1:0-4682 GCA_964639915.1 uncultured Heliomicrobium sp. | reverse complement strand
GTAGCAAAACTCTTTCAAGGACGGCGCGGATTATAGTGAGAAGGACTGGCAGAATCGAGACAAATTTTCGCCGAGTTTAGGCTGCGGTTTGAATCTGCGGGAAAGAAATCAGCAAGCTTTGATCAAAGCTTGCTGATTTCGATGTAATACAACTCCGTGGCGACTTCGAAGTCTGCCTTTTTCAGGCTGGACTTCATTGTTTTCCATTCCGTCGTCGGTTGAATCGTTTGCCAATTCGCTTTGCTGCCGACTTTGATCGGCATGGCAAAGTCTTTGACATCGGCTTTCCAGCGATACGAAACACTGCCGTCGCTCTCTTGAAACTTCAGTTCCAGAACCGGCAAGGAGCTGTGCCGAAGGTATTGATCGAAAATCGGCGTCAGATTCTTGCCGGTTCCCTTGTTGAAAAACGCCACCACGTCTTCAGTCATGATGTTCTGGTATTTGAACTTCTTGCAGTAATCGCGCAGCACTTTCCACCAGCGCGTGTCGTTATCCACGACGGAACGAAGCGTGTTCAAAAACAGCGCGCCTTTGAAGTATTGATCCTGTCCGGGTGTTTGGTTTGTTTCAGGCTTGGTGATGATCGGCTGGCGGTTGCGGACTTTCGCTTTGTAACCGTTGGTGTATTTCAGCGCGTCCGCGTACCCAAACAGCGCTTCGACGTACACGCATTCGGCATAGGTCGCCCAGCCTTCGTGAATCCACTGGTCGGAAACATCCGCCGCTGTGATGCTGTTGCCAAACCATTCGTGCGCGCTTTCGTGGATGATGATGAAGTCGAATTTCAGGCTGACGCCTACACCGGTCCAGTCGCGTTCCAGGTAGCCGTTCGCAAACTTGTTGCCGTACGTCACTGCGCTTTGATGCTCCATGCCGGAATACGGCACTTCAATCAGCTTGTAGCCGTCCCGCTTAAAGGGGTATTCACCGAAGTATTTTTGAAACGCTTCCAGCATAGGCTTGGCCTGTGCGAACTGGCGTTTGGCTTTTTCCAGGTTTTCCGGCAGGCAGTAATAATCCAGCGTCAGGTCGCCTAGCTTATCGCTGAAATGTTCATACGCGCCGATGTTCAGTGACACGTTGTAGTTGTTAATTGGGTAGCTGATGTTCCAATCGTAGCGGGTATAGCCGTCGCCCAAGTCTTTCTTCCCCATAAAACGCCCGTTGGAAACGTCGGTCAGCGAGCTGGGAACCGCTACATGCATTTGCATGCTTTCGACTTCGTCGCGCTGCTGGTCTTTATTTGGCCACCAGATGCTGGCGCCAATGCCTTCGCAAGCTGTGGTGATCCAATGCCGCCCGGTAGGATCTTTGCGAAAGCTGATGCCGCCAAACCTGCCCGTTTCTTGCGGCGAACCAGAGTAATAAAACTCGATGGATTGCACCGAGCCTTTTTTCAACGTGGCGGGAAAATCCACAAACACCGTCCACAGTTCGCGCGTGTATTTCAGTTCCGTCGCGCCAGATAGGATTTTGTCTACTTTCAGGTTGGCAAACAGGTCTAGCTGAATGCGCGTGTCTTCCTTCAGCATTTTGAAGCGGATCGTATTTTTGCCGCTGATCGTCTTCTTTTCCGGATCAATGCGAATGTCCAGGTCATACGAAAGCAAGTCATTGTTCGCGCGCCACTGACTGTATTCTCCGCGCAGAATGTCTGCGCGGGAAGGCGCTTGCGGCGAGGGTGATTGCGCCGTCGCCAGCGTGACCAATACAAACAAGGACAAACAAACGGTTCGAAGGGCGTAATGGAATTGCATATGATTGCCTTTGATCAGAAACAGGACTTCAGAAAATCTTCCCGGAGTTTACTGATAACAGCCGATGATGGCCAATAGAACAGTGTGCATCTTCAAGAGTTTCCTTCTCTTCATCCAACAATGCCCAATCATTCATTTTGTAGTACGGATCGTATCTTTCCACGACAATCCTTTCTTGATCAAAATTAAGGTCGCTTGTAACTCTCTATGCGCACGGTGGTTACCTTAAATGACAGTTTCTATGGCACGGAGCCTGCAATAGTCATTTGCGTGGAGGGAGTTATGAACAGAAGATTTGCTCAATTGATTGTGACAGCAGCATTGATTGGCCCAGTCGTCAGTATTGGACACGAAGTTGCCGCTCAAGACATTGATAAAGAATCTCGCCGCCAAATCAAACAAGAAAAGAAAATGGAGAAAGACTTGGCACGAAATGATCGTTGGATCGCCAAACAAGAAGCCAAGATGGTTGAACGTCGCCAAAAAGAACTGAAATCTGCAACGCCTTTTTCCGCCAGAGGCAGCGAAGTGAAGTTCTACCATGACGGCAAATACACAACTCTTGGATACTTCGACCGCACTAACGTGTTTCGCGCCTATGACAAAAAGTCTGAACCAGTAACCGAAACAGGTGGAATTGCACCTCAGAAATAAAGGAGAAGGAAGATGAAAAACATTAAAACCACATTCGCAGCGATTTCCCTTTTATGCTTGTTAAGCATCGGAATCGCAGCCAAAGACAACGATTTGAAAGAACATGTCACCATTACCCAGAAGATTTGGGTGAACAACACTTTGGTGAAGCCGGGCAATTACCTGGTCCGATATGACGCCGCAACAGGTGTTATGAAGATCATGAAAGGGGACGATGTCGTGGCGGAAGCCAAAGCAACCGTGACGGTCAATGAGGACAAATTCGACCAGGATGCTTTGTTGACCAGCACAACATCTAAAGGCGATGTGCTGACGGGTATCCGACTTGGCGGCCAACGCGAAGAGCTTCAACTGACAGATGCAGTCGCTTCTTTTGTTGGCAACCTCGAATTTGAATATGACAAATATATCGAATTCGATCGCTTACTGGATCAATAATTAAGTTCCGATCCCCGCCAAACCGAAAGCCTGCCAATGAAATTTGGCAGGCTTTCGGTTTTTGGTTTTCCCCTTAACGACAATGAGCTTGCCAATTACCGGGGAGTTGCGGTCATCGAAGACCGATGTCCGGTGGTTGTCGCCCAATAATCAATCCACCGTTCACGAATGCCATTCGTGCGTTCAATCAATTCCTTGCTCGGCGTAGCTCCGTGTTCGACGATTACCACCATGCCGGTGTTGAATTTCTTCTGCGCACGGTCTACTTCTGGCAGGCGCGGCCCTTCTGCTGCAATCACATCCTGCACTGTAATTTTCGTTCGCTCTGCTTTGAAAATCGGATTTCCATTCGCGTCTTTGCCGGCTGCGACGAGGTTGCGCAACAAGAAAAAGTCTGGCACTTCCGATGGCGCGGCAAGCCCCATCAGATACAGTTCCAGATACGACCAGCCTGTCGCAGGAACGTAATAATCATCATCAAGCTGCGTGTACGTGCCATCGAAATTGTCCTGCCAAACCCCACCGCCCATCGCCGAAGCTTCAGTAGGTCGTTGATAAGGAAACGGAACTGGCGCATGCAGTCCTCTAGCCCAATGCGTTGGGCCAAGCGGAATTGTTTCGCCATTCACTTTCGCTGAAACAAACGCCGACCATCGGTGGCCCATTTCGTGAGCAATCTGCGCAATGCCATAGTTATACGGTGGCATTTTTCCATCCGGCGATTTGCGGCTGAGTTGGCGATCGTAAAAGCCAATGTTGCGATTGAGCGCGGCGGTTGTTCCAGCAGGCGGGCGTTCCTGCCCCTGATTGGAGCCGATGTACACCGGTTGGACAAACTGCCATTGAAATCTTCCCGAAGTGCAGTAACTTTCCAGTCCTCTTTGCGTCGCTCCAATCCCCGTCACCGCTCCACCCGCTGGCCCGCCACCCAATGGCCCAGTGCTGGGCGTTCCCGCTTCCTGATTGTCTATGCGAAAGTCGGAGTAATAGGCCAGGAAATCGAACTTGTCGCCTAGGGCTTTGATCACTGTGCAGGTCAAATCCCTTGGGTTGGGCAAGGCCAGATAGTGAAATGATTCGTAGATAACCGTGAAGGGTCCATCCTGTCGCTTCACCGAAGAAAGGTCTATTGCCGGACTGCGAACGCCGGAAAGGCTTACCGCACGCAGCGGAATTTGGTCCGTCGCAGATTGCGCATTCGCAGTTTGGACATCGGCGAAAATTGCGATCTGTTCTCCGGATGTGAACTCTGCCGGCAAAATTCCCTGCAGCGAGATGGCGCTTCCGCTAGCCTTCACAACGGGAGAAACGCCTGGCCCGGATGCAAAGTATCGAGCTGCGCCGCCGCGTCCACCGCCACGCCCGCCAGCGCCGAAGCCGCGAACTGTCCAGACGGCTTCGGGGCGAGCGCTTTCCGCGCGCGTTGGCAGTGGTTTGCGCTTATCAAACGAGACTCGGTAGGTAATGCCTGCCAAGCCTGCATCGCCTTCTGGCAAAATGGGGCCGCGCGTCTCGAACGTAACCTTCAGGAAAAGTCCGTCCACGACAGAAACCTTGACAGCTTTCAGGTCAAGGTGCGCCGCAACAGTCGAATTCTCTTCTCCAGTGAGCGCCGCAATTTCCTTTTCCGCGCCAGCAGCAACCAACGGGTAAAGACCGACAATTGCGTCTTTGGCCACCACTTGCTCATAGGACATTTCAATCGCCCCATCTTTCCACAACACGGCTTGAAACCGGTTGACCGTCGGCACCCAGGTGAAGTCTTGAATGCCGCCAATAGGTTCGGTCAAGTTCCAGGTCAGCACCACGCGATCCGCCAATTCCTTGACG
>CAZXHW010000243.1:0-9855 GCA_964639915.1 uncultured Heliomicrobium sp. | reverse complement strand
GCAGGCCCGGAAGTCCAACCGTATTCAGAAGAAAATGCATTTGTCAGCAAGATCATTTCCTGGATGGCTCCGAGCGGCACGGTGGCAATTGCCGTCTGGCGACCCCATCCTTCGTCATTATTTGCGCCATCCAGCAGAACAGTTGTTGAACGGCGTCCGCCTACGCCAGTGACAAAATAAGTTGCGTTGACGAACAAGTCCCCTGTTCCCTTGGCTTGGCGAAACGCTGAATTCAGCAGCGGCAAAGTAGTGACCTTTCGACCGAGAATCGGCGTTTCATCAATAGTCTGGCTATCCAGCCGTCGGCCAATCTGCGGATCCGAGCGCACGCCATCCGTAGTGCCAAAGACAGTTACTTCCACAGTTTGGGAGCCTACTAGCAGCTTTACCTTCAATGTCGCGGTTTCCCCCGACCGCAACGTGATATCTTTCAGTTCCTGATTGCCAAATCCGTCTTTGGACACGCTGACCGTATACGTTCCTGTCAGCGATAAAGCGGAAATGGTGGCGCTGCCATCGCTTCCCGAAACGGATTCGCGCACAGCGCCAGTGGCAGTGTTCACCACAGAAATTTTGGCATCTTTCACGTTGGCCCCATTTTGATCGGCCACAACGACAAGCATAGATGCTGTGTTCGGAGATTGCGCAATAGCCTGCACACCAGTAAAGGCAATAAATGCAGTTAGGAACAGAGAAATAGAACGAAGGGAGAAGATGGCTTCTCTTCGAGTGAGCATAGAGGTCCCTTTCTGTTAAGCGAAAATAGTAATGGATGTGCGCGATTGCTCCTGGTCAATCGGCAGTGAGGTTTGATGCTAGTCTGCAGGCAAAACTACTACCAGTATCCGTAGGACATTTTGATGGCTTGTAGATGAAGGGAATATTCTTCTTTTTCCATAGAATTTATCCTCCGATTGCTTGACGGTATTACCAGGTCATCACATAATTTGCCGCCACAAAAATTAGTCCCCCAGAGACTAAATTATCCAAGCTTTTTCGATCCAAGTTTTTTCAGACAGATAATTTAATTTATTGAGGTTGCTTTCTTCCAAACAGCAGGCTTGAGGTGTATTCCGGGCTGCAAACACTCTATTTGCAGCAATCCATCAACCCCACTGGCGCACCAGTCGCCCAAGCATCTAGGAGGTTTACCTTGATCAGGACTATCCGCGTTCTTTTCCTGATTGCACTTTGCACTTTGGCTGTAACCGCATCGGCATTGGCTCAAGATTTCCGAGCGACCGTCACCGGCCGCGTTACAGACGCCAACCGAGCCGCTCTTCCAAATGCATCAGTGCAAGTTAAAAATATCGGTACCAATGAAGTTTCCACAGCGACGACAAACAGTGAAGGCAACTATAGAGTTCCTTTTCTGCGTCCCGGCACTTATTCAATCACCGTTGAATCCAGTGGCTTCAAAAAAGCAACCCGCGACAACATCGAACTGGTAATTTCGCAAGCGGCGACGTTCGATTTTGTGCTGGAAACCGGCAGCGTCAACGATAGCGTGACAGTCACCAGCGAGGCCGCCATCATCGAAACTGCCTCGGCAGATCGCGGCGGCGTCATTGACCGGCAAAAGGTTTTGGAATTGCCGCTCAACTCACGCAACCCGTTTATGCTAGGCGTGCTTGCACCTGGCGTGAACTTCAACGGTGCTTCGATCTGGCAACGTCCGTTCGACAATGGCGCAATTGCCCAATGGACAATCAACGGCAGCCAACAGAATGGCAATGAATTCTTGCTGGATGGTGCTCCAAACAATGGCCAGGCTGGCGGTAATAACATCGCTTACGTGCCGCCCGTGGATTCCGTCCAAGACTTCAAAATCATGACCAACACATATGATGCCCAGTACGGTAAAACTTCGGGCGGCATCATTAATGTGAATCTGCGCTCTGGCACAAATGCTTTCCACGGGACAGCCTACGAGTTTTTACGTCGTGAGCCGCTTGATGCGACTGATTTCCGCTTGAACGCGCGCAATCAGCCCAAGGCTTTGCATTATCTGGACCAGTACGGCTTCCAACTTGAAGGGCCAATCTATGTGCCGAAAGTTTACAACGGCAAAGACAAAAGCTTCTTTATGTTCAACTATGAAGGATACCGTGAAGGAGTGCCCCAACCGCTGACGCTTTCCGTGCCTGCAACGGAATTCCTCAATGGTGATTTCAGCAAGCTCGTTGATGCTGCCGGCAACAAAATCACCATTTACGATCCGTTGAGCGGCACTGCGGCGAACAACTATGTTCGTACACCGTTCCCGGACAATAAGATTCCGACCAACCGCATCAACCCAATTGCGCAAAAAATTCTGGGTTATTTCCCGAAACCGAATGTAACAACTCCTGGGCAGGCATATTCGCGCTCAAATTTCTTCCTTTCGCCGAATATCGCCACGGATGCTTTCTATAACTGGACGGCCAAAGTAGACCAACAGTTCAACGAAAAGCATCACATGTATCTGCGCTTCGCCAAGAACGATCGGCGCGAAAACCGTAATGAAAACGGCGTCGTAGACAGCGTAGGTGAATGCTGCCAGTTGCCATTCAAGCGCCTGAACGATGCTTTTGTGGCGGATCACCTGGCGAATTTCTCGCCGACGTTAATTTTCAACTTCCGCGTTTCATTCAATCGTTTCGAAGAAAAGGGCGTGGCGGACGAAGACCTCGGCTTTGATATGACGCAACTGGGTTTTGGGTCAGCATTGGTGAGTTCGTTGCCAGGCACGAAGACCTTCGGTCGTTATGAAATGGGCGATGGCTACAGCTTTATTGGTCGTTACCCCAGCAACAATCTAACGAACACAATTGCTTCCCACCCGAACGTGACCTGGATTCACGGCTCGACAACCTGGCGCGGCGGTGTGGACATGCCGCTGGGTGCAATACATCACACGCAACGAAGGCAATCCGTTCCGTTTAACAGCAGAGCGCCGCTACACGCAACGTCAGTGGGACCAAGCTGATGCCCAAAGCGGCAACAGTATTGCTGCCTTCCTATTGGGCTACACGGGCGGCGCAGCAGATTACAACCTGTTCCCAACCACACTGGGCGCTTATTACGCGCCGTGGGTGCAAACCGATTGGAAGGTCAACCGCAGGCTGACGCTCAATCTGGGAATGCGCTGGGACATCAATACGCCTCCTAATGAGCGCTACAACCGACTGAATCGCGGCTTCGACGCCACAAGCGTTAGTCCGATTGACCGGCTGATTGACCGTACGAAATACACGGGCTTCCAGCAGGTCAAAGGCGGTCTGCTGTTCGCTGGCTCTGAGGGTTCGGCGCGCAACGCTGCAAATACTGATTGGAACAACATCCAACCACGCCTTGGTGCGGCGTATCTGCTGACAAACAAAATCGTATTGCGCGGCGGCTGGGGCCTGTATTTCGTCAACCCGAACAACGATTACCTGCAATTCAACGGCTTCCAGATCACGACCGACATTGTCAGCACGAATGACGGTGGGCGCACTCCGGTGGCGAATACGGTAGGCAATCCCTTCCCGACAGGCATCACCGTTCCGGCAGGTTCCGCCGCCGGGCTGAGCACCTTTGCCGGTCGTTCTCCACACTTCGTCAATCTGGATTTTCAGGTGCCGAAGGTGCATCAGTTCTCGTTCGGCATTCAATATCAACTACCGTGGGAATCGAAACTCGAAGTTTCCTACGTCGGCAATCGCACGGTGAATCTGCAAACGGTGCGCGCTTTCAATGAACCGGATTTGGCTTTGCGTCAAAAGTGCAATCCGCTGGAAGGCGGCAATCCGGCGTTCTGTAATGAATTGTTGCCCAATCCGTTCTTTGGCTTGGAACCGTTCCGTGGCACGTCACGCTTCACCAGTGCAACGCTCTCGCGTTGGGAACTCTCACGGCCCTATCCGCAATTCGGTGGCTTTGAAGAGCGGGCGCGCAACGATGGCAGTTTGAATTATGACTCGATGCAGGTGACGTTTGAAAAACGCGCCCGCAACGATCTCAATGTCATCACGACTTACACGTTTGCGAAGCAGATCGAAGAGTGGGGCTTCAACGACGTGCAAAAAGGCATCGAGCAACGCGGCCTGTATCTGACTGATCGTCCGCACCGGTTCACTGTCGGCGGGGTCTATCAGTTGCCATTCGGCCCGGGCAAGAAGCTCCTGAACTTCAAAAACAGGTTTGCGGAGAAGCTTTTTGGCGGTTGGCAAACCAGCCTGATCCTGCAATGGCAATCGGGCCGTCCGTGGGATTTGAGCGGTGAAATCGAATGGCTTAATCCGGACGCTTATATCAAGAACATTCAATGGAAAGGCGTAGATCAGGTTTGGGCCATGCGCACCTATTCTGATAAGACCAATCCAAATGTCCGCTCGGTTTGCGCGGCGCGCCGCAACAACGACGGCACGTTGTCGCTGACATCCTTCAGCGCCAACTTGAATGGCTGCACGTTGGGTAACGTAGACATGATTCGCCGCAATGCATCCGGCTTCGTGCCGCGTTACACTTCGTTCCGTTCTTCCACGGTTCGGTTGCACTCGCCGCCGAACGCTGATCTTTCGTTCAACAAGACGACCAAGATCACCGAATCCAAGAGCTTCCAGTTCCGGTTCGAAATGTTCAATTTCACGAACACCTATTCTTACCGCTTCAGGAACTTCACCAACAATCCGGATGACAGCACCTTCGGCAGCACCTTCCCGCGTCTGGCGGGCGATACCGAAGTGGCCTATCCACGTCACATCCAGCTAGGGTTTAAGTTCATCTTCTAGCCCTGGCAAAGTACCCACCCAAGCAAAAGGCGGGAAAGAGAGTGAAAGCTCTCTTTCCCGCCTTAGTTGTTTTCGCTGTTGAAAAACCTACTTCATCGCAGCTTCTTTGATTTCCAGAAGCTGGCCCGATTTCACATTACGCAGGACTTGCACGATGCCGCTCGGCCAGCGAATTTCGACCTCCTTCACCAAGCTTTCTTTCCCCAATCCAAAATGAACAATCCGGCTGCTAGACGAAGCGTAACCGACGCTGGTTGTAACGTGATTAAACTGCGTTTTGCCGTCAGCGCTGACCAGTTTGATTTTTGCACCAATGCCGTCGCGATTGTTGCGTGACCCAACAAGTTTCAACTTCAGCCAGTGATTTTCGCCAAGTGACTCGTTGCGCCAAAGTTCTGATGGTTCGTTCAACGAAGTCGTCACCACATCCACCCTTCCGTCATTGTCGAAGTCGGCAAACGCTGCGCCGCGGTGCGCTCGTCTGGTTTGGAATTCTGCGCTAACCGAAGCCGTCACATCGCGAAAATTGCCATTGCCCGGATTCACCAGCAAGCTGTTCGGTTGGCGATAAGTTTGTTCGTTGTACAGCTCAATGTTGTCGTTGACGTGCGCGTTGGCAACAAACAAATCTTTCCAGCCGTCGTTGTTAAAATCGAAAAGCCCCAAACTCCATCCGCTGCGTTTGGCCGTCGCTGCACCAACGCCGCTTGGCCAGGTGGAGTCGCCGAAAAAGCCTTTCCCCAGATTCCGAAACAAAG
Organism: uncultured Heliomicrobium sp.; assembly: GCA_964639915.1. Classification (GTDB taxonomy): domain Bacteria; phylum Acidobacteriota; class Blastocatellia; order RBC074; family RBC074; genus RBC074. The sequence goes on along the minus strand of CAZXHW010000243.1, from coordinate 4,343 downwards.
GAAAGGTTTCACCTTCCAGCGCCGAAAAGATCAAATCGGGTCGCCCGTCATTGTCGTAATCGCGGAAATCCACGCCCATGCTGGAAACCGGGCGACCGCTTTCGTTGACTGCTACGCCAACCGACAAGGCTACTTCTTCAAACTTCCCAGCACCCAGATTCCGAAATAGAAAGTTCGGCAGCGTATCATTGGCAACAAATACATCCATCAACCCGTCGTCGTCGTAATCGCCGATGGCCACGCCCATTCCCTTGCCAATGTGTTTGCCAATCCCGCTTGATGCGGAAACATCTGTAAAGCTGCCGTCGCCATTATTTCGAAAAAGCTGGTTCGGCAAGCCTTCGTATTTGTCCGGGAAGCAGTACGTCCGCCAGCCTTCCTTCTGCGCGCCGCAATAAGGATCGGCGTCCAGATGCCATTTGCAATAATTGGCAACGAACAAATCCAGGTCGCCGTCGTTGTCGAAATCGAACCACGCCGCCGACACAGACCACAGTTTCGTATTCGTCAATCCGGCTCTGGCGGTTACATCACTGAATCGTCCGCCGTCGTTTCGGTAAAGAATGTTGTGATTGACCCCGGCGATAAAGATATCCGCGTCGCCATCGTTGTCGTAATCAGCTACGGCCGCGCCCATTGAAAATCCTTCGCCTTTGATTCCGGCGGATTCGGTCGCATCAACAAACCCACCCGTTCGATTGTTGCGATAAAGCCGATTCCAAAACTGCGGCGAAGCCTTTTTCATCGCTGGTAATTCAGCACCGTTGACGAAGTAAATGTCTTCCCAACCATCGTTATCAAAATCAATTACCGCAACACCACCGGTCATCGTTTCGATCTGATACTTTCGCGGCGAAGCCGAATTCCGTAGCGTGAAATCCAAGCCTGCTTCCTTCGCCACATTCTTGAATCGCACGTTATCTCTTCGTCCCTCTGTCACTCCATCCCTCTGTCTCTCTGCCACAGCCACACCTGCTTTCAATCGTTCCAGCGCAGCGCGAGCTTGCGTGTTGCCATCAATCACTACCGATTGTTGATAATCCTTCTCCGCTTCCACCAGCTTGCCTAGCTTTTCGTACGCTCCGCCGCGAAGCAGGTACGGCTGGCTGGCTTTTGGATTCACCGCAACCAACTCGGATAAAACTTTTGCGGCTTCGTCATAATGACTGAGTTTGATCAGCACTTGGCTGGCGTACAGAAAGGTAATTGGCTGAATCCGTTTTTGTCGCCGGCAGAGTTCAATTGCTTGCCGGTAATGAGCCAACGCAGCTTCGGAATCATTCATTGCTTCCAGCGTCATCGCCAGTTGCGTATGTGCATCGGCGGAATCGGCTTTTAGCGCAATTGCCCGGCGCGACGAAGCGGCGGATTTCGTCAGCGAAGATTGCAAAAACTGCACGCGTGCAAGGTAAAACCACAATTCAGCGTCATTCGGAAAAAGCTTCAGCGCGTCTTCAAATTCGCGCTCGGCTTGTTCGTAATTTTGCGTAAGCTGAAGTGATAACCCGCCAAGCTTCCATGCTTCGATCAGTTTTGGGTCGGCTTCACGCGCTCGGTGAGCAGTGATAGCAGCTTCGGCAAATTTGCGTTGCTCGAATTCGGCGCGTGCCTGACGCAGCAATTGCTCCGCAGATTGTTGCGATGCAGCCGGGAGACACCAGAAACACACACCAGACATTGCTAGTAAAACAACCGCCAATTTTAGAAATACCGACCAAGCAGGTTGCCGGAAAAACGCCAGCCCTTTTCGTCCCGGAGGGACGGTTTGATAGTAGCCCGGCGATTTATCGCCGGGAACAATCGCGTTATAAACCGAGTCCCGTAGGGACGGCTGAATGTTGTTCAAGCGAACTTCAGCCGTCCCTACGGGACTTCGGCAGACCACGCGTTGCCATTCCCAGCGATGAATCGCTGGGTTATTTTCAGGCTGTCCCTCCGGGACAAAATCACTGCGGGATCTCATATACGATTTTTGGCTACATTTTCGAAAAGCCGCTTTTGATCTTTTCTACCTATCCAAGCTCGCGCACCACTGGCGCAAGCGATTCGATGAACACTGATAACTGAACGTCACGTTCCAAGGCTGGCACGTGTTGGCGAACGCGACGATACACTTCGGCCAGCTTTGGTCCCGGCTTCAAGGGTTTCAGAAATTCCAGCCCCTGCGCGGCGCAAAGCAGTTCAATCGCCAGAACGGTTTCGACGTTTTTGACGATCTGCGCCAGTTTCAGCGCCGCCGTCATTCCCATTGAAACGTGATCTTCCTTGTTCGCCGAAGTCGGCAGCGTGAACACCGAAGCCGGATGCGCCAGCACGTTGTTTTCAGCAATTAACGCGGCGGCGGTGACTTGCGCGATCATCATTCCCGAATTCGTTCCCGGATGAGGTGACAGAAACGCAGGCAAACCGGAAAGCGACGGATTCACCAAACGTTCAACTCGGCGTTCGGAAATTGTAGCCAAGTCCGCCACTGCAACCGCCGCGTAATCGTAAGCCAGCGAAACCGGTTCACCGTGAAAATTGCCGCCAGACAAAACTTCTCCGGCGTCAGCAAACACCAGCGGATTGTCCGTCGCCGAATTGATTTCCACTTCGACAATTTGCCGCGCGTGTTCAAGCGCATCGCGGACGGCTCCGTGAACCTGCGGCATGCAACGAAGCGCGTAAGCGTCTTGCACTCTTGGGTCTGCGGCTTTGTCGCGGTGTGATTCGCGAATCTCACTGTGCTCAATCAGCTCTCGCAAACGCCGCGCACTTTCTCGCTGGCCGTTGTGAGGTCGAACGGCATGAATCTTTTCGTCGAACGCTACAGGAGTTCCGCGCAATGCTTCCAGCGTCATCGCTCCAATCACGTCGGCGGCATTGGCCAGTTTCATTGCGTCCACCAAAGCCAAGCCACCAACTGCCGTCATTGCCTGTGTGCCGTTGAGCAGCGCCAGCCCTTCTTTGGCTTCCAACAGCAACGGTTCAACTCCTGCCTGCCGCATCGCGTCACCGCCGTGCATCCGCTGGCCGCGATATAACGCTTCGCCTTCGCCGATGGTCACCAGCGCTTGATGCGCCAGCGGAGCAAGATCGCCCGAAGCTCCGACTGAGCCTTTTGCTGGAATCATCGGATGAACACCGTTGTTCAACATCGCGATCAAGGTTTCGACAATCAACGGACGGCATCCGGAAAACCCTTTGGCCAACACGTTCGCCCGATGAAGCAACATTGCGCGAACGACTTTTTCCGGTAGCGGATCGCCAACGCCACAAGCATGCGAACGAACCAGATTGATCTGCAATTCGCGAAGTTCTTCGTTGGGAATGGTGACTTCGGATAAAGCGCCAAAACCTGTGTTGATGCCATAAACAACATCGCCGCGCTCAATGATTTGCTCGACAAAGCGGCGCGACTTTTCCATACGTTCGCGCGAAGCGGTCGAAAGCGAAACAGGCTCGCCGTTGGCTACGGCTTCGGTTTGCGCCAGCGACAACGACTCGCCATCAAGTTCGATCATTGAGCGGTTTCCTCCAAAAATTTTAGACAGGATTCAACAGGATAAGAACCAGAATGCAATGCTCATCCTGTTTCATCTTGTTTATCCTGTCTAGTTTGCGTTCGCGTTTCAATCCCTAGCAAAGCTATCGCCCCAATCAGTTTTTCGCGCGCGCTTCCAAGCTTCTTTGTCACGTTTAGTTATGGAGACGGTTTGCAATTCGGTGGGCGTGCAAAGCTGAAGCTGGGTAAATCCAGGCTGGCGAAGCGGATGGCGAATGACACGGGCGGCTTCGGGCGTAACAGGATGTTTTGCGGCGGCAATGTATGAAAATTTTTCGTCTTCATACCCCAGCGAACCACCTTTCAATCGGCGATGAAGCTGAGTTCGGTCAAAGCGCGCCGAAAAATGACACCAGTCAGTTTCATCCAGCGGCATCGGGCAAACGTTGGCGTGTGGACAAGGCGCAGCCAGAAAAGCTCCCGCTTCGATCAATTGATCTCGCACGGCGCGAACTGTGCCAAAGCCTCTGGTCGTTCCCGGCTCGACAACGATCAAAAGCTCGCTGGCGGATTGCCAGGCGGCTTTGACAATTTTGCTAGCCGCAGAAGGCTCAATTTCGCCAAGCGCATACGAACAGATGACCAAATCGTGTGCCTGGAACTCTTTGACACTATTCAAATTACCTAAACGCCAATCAGCAGACCGAAGTGAAGCATTTTCAGATTCCTGGGCCAGCTTGCGGCCAAGTTCAATCAACCTGCTGTCTTGCTCGATCAACGAAAACAGATGCAGCGAATCAAATGCTTCCGCCGCAGCCCAGGCTGCGACCCCGGCGCCGCGCGCCTCGGTGGCCCCTTC
>CAZXHW010000242.1:0-9856 GCA_964639915.1 uncultured Heliomicrobium sp. | reverse complement strand
CTTTCATTAACAATGACGGCCCGGGAATTGGTTCCTCCGCCGTCTACGCCAAGCCAAAAACGCGGTTGTGTGTGCATGTGCGCATCAATGGAAACAGCTTCTGATGTCACGGTATTCATACAAATTCACGATTATGTTTATGATTTGGGCCACAATAGTCAGACTGTCCAATAACGATTTGTCTGACTCGCAAATCGAATCATAAAACGCGATGTGGGATAAACAAAACCTGGGTGGTGTTTACATGGGAATCTCCCATTTGCCCGCCGACAAGATTCGAGAGTACGATGCGTCGCACCCCAATCCATCAAAGCAGAGGAACCCAGCAATGAAAAACGTTTCAATTCGCCTTATGGCCCTAATGCTGGCACTGGCTACACTGGCTTCAGTTTCGACTTTTGCCCAGGACGCCCAGCAGTTTTTGCGAATGTCCGTGGGCTTTCGCACGATGAAAAATCAGACGACGATGAGCGATGAAAAGCGCAAAGCCGTCGAAGACCTGGAAGCCAAAGCCCGCGCCGCGAATAACGACAAAAAATATGGCGAAGCCGTCAAGCACATGCTTCACGGCATGGCGTTGATGCAAAATCGGGCTTGGACTCCGGTGGTGGCACTGACCGAAGGCACCCAAGCCAAGCTGAACACGGCCATTTTTGATCCTGGTGATAAGGTCAGCCTGACGTTGACGCAGATTTATTCACTGGATGAACCGATTGATGGAAAGCTGAAAGGCGCGCTGTCAATTGCCGTTACCAAGGACGGCAAGCAGGAAACACTGAAAGAATTGAAACAGCTTGCCGAGGTCGAAGCCGATTTCACCAAGCCGCTTTCGATTGAAGCTGCGATTCCGGAGCTTCCGGATGGGAATTACGAAATTGTCGTCAAGCTTTTCCCAAAGACAGGCGAGGAAATCTACAAATCAAACTCCATTCGTATTGCGCGAGACGTCAACACGCAAGCAGGCTTGCTGAAAACTCGTGCGGCAACGTTTCGCTCCGATCTGGAAATGCGTAACAGCCCATTGCTGACGGTGCTGGCGGCTGCGGAATACAATGCGACGCTGATTGATCTGGTCAATTCAGGGCAAATGTCTGTCGTTCGCACCGATCTGAAAACATCCATCGCCGAAGCCAATGCTTTGCTGGACCTGATCACCGCAGGCAAAAATCCGCTGACAACCAGACGAGGGGACATTCGTTGGGCTTATCGGTCAGCGGTTGATAGCACCTTTCAGCCTTACCGCTTCTACGTTCCGACGAATTACGACGCCAAAAAGAAATGGCCCTTGGTCGTGGCTTTGCACGGAATGGGCGGTGATGAAAACAGCTTTTTTGCCAGTTATAACAACGGCGAGATCAAAAAGATCGCTGAAGCACGCGGCTATTTGATCGTTTGCCCGAAAGGCCGAGCGCCCGCTTCAATGTATATGGGACCGGCGGACACCGATGTGATTGACACACTCAACGCGATGAAGCGCGATTATTCCATTGATGATGACCGGGTATATCTGATGGGCCATTCGATGGGCGGTTACGGTTCATGGTCGGTTGCGGTCAATCATCCTGATTTGTTTGCAGCCATCGGGCCTATTTCCGGAGGCGGCCAGCCATTTGTGATGATGGGGCTGAAGAAAATTGCGCAGGTTCCTTGGATCGTCATTCACGGTGACAAAGACCCGACGGTTTCCGTCGAAGAATCTCGCAAGATGGTCAAAGCCGGTAAAGAGCTTGGCATCGAAATCAAATACATCGAAGTTCCCGGCGGCAACCACACAGACATCGCCGTTCCCGCGTTCAAAGACATCTTCGACTGGTTTGACGCCCACAAGCGCCAACCCGCCGGAGCGAAAGCTGCGGCAAAGGCGGCCGGCAGCGGGCAGTAATCGCCAAGGAGATCAACATGACAGCGACGATGGTCTCACATATCGAAATTGACGAAAATGGCGTTGCCTGGGTCGGCGATGCAAACGTCAAAGTGATCGAAATTGCTCTCGATAAACTGGCGCACGGCTCCAGCCCGGAAGAGATGCACTTTCAATTTCCGCATTTATCCCTGGCTCAGATTCACTCGGCGCTGGCTTATTACTACGACCATCAACTGGAAATGGATGCTGATATTCAGCGTAGATGGTTTGAAGTCAACGAAATGGCCGCCAGCCAGCCAATATCTCCCTTGCGACAGCGGCTGCTAGATCTGAAAAGGCAGCGATGAGCATCAAACTTTACATGGATGTTCATGTTCGCAGGGCAGTAACAGAGGGCCTAAGGTTGCGTGGAGTTGACGTGTTAACTGCGCAGGAAGATGGGAGACGAAGATTGGCTGATCCGTTGCTGCTGGATCGTGCGGGCGAATTAGGCAGGTTGCTCTTTACCCAGGACGACGATTTGTTGCTTGAAGCAAAACTTCGGCAACAGTCTGGAATCTTATTTGCCGGGATCATTTATGCACATCAACTCAACATCTCAATCGGCGAATGTATTGATGATTTGGCAATCATCGCTGGTGCATCTGATTTTTCCGAATGGGTCAATCGAGTTGAATTTCTGCCGCTGAAGTAATTTTACGGAGGACTTTTTATGAAACAGTTTGGCAAAACAATTTGGCTGTTCATTGCAATCACAGCAATTAGTCTGGTTGTCTCAGGTCAATCCAAACACCCGATCACATTTGACGATCTGATTTCAATGAAGCGTTTGGCCGACGCGCAGATTTCACCGGATGGGCGCTCAGTGGCCTATGTCGTCAACGCAGTTGATAAGCAAGCCAATCGAGGCAAACGCAGCATTTGGCTTGTGCCAACTTCCGGCGGCGAAGCGCGGCAATGGATTACTTCCAGCCGTAACGACGACACGCCTCGCTGGTCTGCCGACGGCAAATGGGTCGCGTTTCTTTCTTCGCGCGACGGAGCGCCGCAGATTTACATTGCGGCGGCAGACGGGTCGAATCCTAAAAAAGTCACGAGTGTGCCTTTGGGAGTCGCCGATTTTACTTGGTCGCCCGACGGCAAAACGCTGGCCTTTTCCACCGAAATTTATCCCGAATGCGGCGATCTGAAATGCACCGCGCAAAAAGCTGAGGCCGCCGATGCCAGCAAAGTCAAAGCCGTTATCGCCGACCGGCTGCTGTATCGTCACTGGAGCGATTTTAAGCTCGGCAAACGTTCGCACGTATTTGTAGTTGCTGCCGAAGGTGGCGATCCGCGCGATGTGACGCCGGGAGATTTTGATTCGCCTCCGTTTTCGCTTGGCGATCCGCTGGCGTATGACTTTTCGCCGGACGGCAAAGAGCTTTGCTTTTCGCGGAATACCGATAAGGTCGAAGCCACCAGCACCAACAGCGACTTGTTCATCGTTCCTTTGATGGGCGGCGAAGCCAAGCGCATCACGGGGAACAACAAAGGTTACGACAGCACACCGCGCTATTCGCCTGACGGCAAATGGATCGCATACCGTTCGCAGGAGCGCGCTGGATACGAAGCCGACCGGTTTAAATTGATGCTTTACAACCGCCAGAGCGGCGTGGTGAAAGAGCTGACGTCCAGTTTTGACCGCAATATCGGAGAAATGGTCTGGTCGCCCGATAGCCAAAACCTCATCATTGGGGCAGAAGATGAGGGCCGGGAATTGATTGGCTCGATTTCCATCAATGGCGGCGGGGTGAAATCGCTGATTTCCAAAACCGCCAGCAACGGAATTTCGCTTTCTGGCGACGGAAAAACGCTGGCGTTCACTCGATCAAGCCTGACGATGCCCGCTGAAGTTTTCGCTTCTAGCAGCGACGGCAAAAACGCGCGTCAATTGACCACAACGAACTCCGCGTTGCTGGCGCAACTGGATATGAGCGCGGCTGAAGATTTTTCATATGAAGGCGGGTTAAAAGCCAAAATTCATGGCTTCATCGTGAAGCCTCCGCAATTCGACAAGTCGAAAAAGTATCCGATGATTTTGCTGATTCACGGCGGACCACAAGGAGCCTGGCTGGATAACTGGGGGTATCGCTGGAATGCGCAAATGTGGGCTGCGCGTGGTTATGTGACGGTGCTGATCAATCCGCACGGTTCAACCGGATACGGTCAGGCTTTCACCGAACAGATTAGCGGAGATTGGGGCGGCGCGGTTTACGACGATCTGATGAAAGGCGTGGATTACGTCATCAAACAAGGATACGTTGATCCGGCGCGCATGGGGGCCGCTGGTGGGTCTTACGGGGGATACATGGTGAACTGGATGCTGGGACACACAGACCGGTTCAAAGCCTTCGTTTCGCACGCTGGCATTTTCAATTCGGTCAGCATGTATGCCACCGAAGAGCTTTGGTTTCAGGAATGGGAATTCAAAGGCACGCCGTGGGAAAAACCGGAGTTGTACACAAAATGGTCGCCGCATTTGCACGCCGCAAAATTCAAAACGCCTACGCTGGTGGTTCACGGTGAACTGGATTACCGCGTTCCTGTTGGCGAAGGCATACAGCTTTTTTCGACGCTGCAACGCAAAGGCGTTCCGTCGAAGCTGCTGTACTTCCCGGATGAAGGCCATTGGGTATTGAAACCGCAGAACAGCGAGCTTTGGTATAAGACCGTGCTTGACTGGTTCGATCAATGGCTGAAGCCGAACGGCGCGACAGCTTTGCGTTAATTTTGTTTTCGATGTTGAACTAAAAGGCGCAGTAGTCTTCATTGACTGCCGCGCCTTTTCTGTTATTTTGCCTCGCCACCCCGCTTAGTTTTTTTGCAAACAGCCCTTTTAACCATCGTTCATCAGCCGGAGGTTACCCAATGAAAAATATTGTTGCTCTTTCCGCTCTCAGCGTCGTGCTGCTTTTATCTTTGGCCGTTGCGCCAGTTGCAGCGCAGGATAATTACGAATCCGAACGTCAGCGCGCGCTTGACCTAGTTAAGCAAAACAATCTGGTTGACGCGCTGCCGGTTTTGGAAAAGCTGTACGCGGCCAAAGCCGATGACCCGGAAGTGTTGCAGTATCTGGCGTTGGCCGTGGCCGTCAGAGCTTCATCGAAAAAAGACCCGGAACAAATTAAAAGTGATTTTCGCCGCGCTCGCCAACTTGCCGAAAAAGCCAAACAGCTAGGCAACAACAGCGATCTGGTGCAAACAATCCTGGACAAGATTCCCGCGGACGGTAACGTCGCCATTGCCCCCGACAAAAAACAAACGCCTGCAGAAGAAGCCTTGGTAGAGGGGGAAAGCAACTTTGCCAAGGGCGATATGGAAAAGGCGCTGGCCAGTTATGAAAAAGCCGAAAAGCTGGATCCAAAACTGTATGAAGCGCCGCTTTACATCGGCGACGTGTATTTTCAGATGAAGAAGATTGATAAAGCTGGCGAAGCTTACGCGCGCGCTATTGCCATTGACCCTGACCGCGAAACGGCTTACCGATATTGGGGCAATGTGTTGTTGGGCAACGACCGGATGCAGGAAGCGCGTGACAAGCTGATCGAGGCCGTCATTGCTGAACCTTACAACCGTTCAACCTGGCAGTTTTTGGCAAAGTGGGGGCAGCGCAACCAGATTCAGCTTGGCCATCCGAAAGTGGACATCCCGACTTCGGTCAAACAGGAACCTGCAAAAGACGGAAAGAACCAGACGAACATCACGCTGGATATGAACATGCTGGGCAAAAAGGACGGAACCAGCGGCTGGATGTTTTATGGCATCACGCGGTCGTTGTGGATGAACGAAAAGTTTCTGAAGGAATACCCGAACGAAAAAACATATCGCCACAGTTTGCGGGAAGAAGCGGATGCTTTGCGAGGTGTGATCGAAGCGGCCGGGAATGAAATGAAGGAGAGCAAGGATAAATCCAAGCTTGATCCTTCCATCGCGAATCTGATCAAGCTTCACAATGCGGGATTGCTGGAAGCCTTTGTGCTGTTTGCAATTCCGGATAACGGAATTGCCAGAGATTATGCTGATTACCGCAAAAACAACCGCGACAAGCTGCGCAGCTATCTGGTGGAATTCGTGATCGGCAACAAATAAACAACGTCGCAGCCGCGTGGCAGAGCGGTCACGCCGAGGATTCAGAATTGGCCGGTTCAGTCTGTGTGACCAGAAGCTTGTCCACGCGGTTGCGGTCCATATCCAGAACTTCGAACTTCAGCCCGTTCCATTCAAATTGATCCCCGACATGAGGGATTTTGCCCATGTGCGTCATGACGAACCCGCCCAGGGTTTGATACCAGTCGTCTTCTTCACCGGGAAGATGCTTGATGTCGAAATGCTTCTTGAACTCGACGATTGACAGCGCGCCGTCCATCAGAAACGAACCGTCTTCGCGCTGTTTGATCAGCGGTTCGGTTGTTGTGCCTTCATTGGGCAGATCGCCAACAATGGCTTGCATGATGTCGTTGAGCGTAATCAGGCCTTCGACGCCGCCGTGTTCGTCAACCACCAGCGCCATCTGCGCGCGCGATTGGCGGAACGATTCAAGCGCGCGAAATGCATGCGTGCTTTCTGGCAGAAAGAGCGGTTTTTCCATAACCGCTTTCAGATCCACCGGCTGGTGGGCGATGGTTTGCGCCCATAAATTTTTGACCTGTACGACGCCAATCACATTGTCCGACGATCCTCCGGCGACAGGGAAACGCGAATGGGCACTGCCCGCGATCGCGGAAATAATCTCTTCCGGCGAATCGTCAATGTTCAGCCAGACCATTCCGGTGCGCGGAATCATCAGTTCGCTGACGCGGCGGTCTGCCAGATGAAAAATGCGCTCGACCATGTCCCGCTCGGTTTCGACGAACACGCCTGCATGGATTCCTTGTTCAATCAGAATCTTGATTTCGTCTTCGGTGACAGGCGCTTCGGGCGATTCGCGCAAACCAACCAGCCGCAACAATCCATCCGTTGAATGATCCAGCAGACTGACCAGGGGCGAAACAAAGCGGGAAAGTTTCCCCATTGGCATAGCAACAGCCAGCGCAATGCCTTCGGCGTTTCTCAATGCCAATCGTTTTGGAATCAGCTCGCCGATGACCAGCGAAAAGTAGGTGATGATGGCGACAACTATGGCAAAGGCGATTCCTTCGCTGTATTGGCCGACATACGGCAATTGAGTCAGGCTTGGCGCAAACCGCTCCGCAATGCGCGAACCTCCAAAGGCTCCGGCCAGAATTCCAACCAGTGTAATGCCCACTTGCACGGTGGAAAGAAACGGCCCTGGCGCATCCGCCAAAGCCAATGCCGCAACAGCTTTTTTATCGCCCTGGTCTGCGCGCTGCTTTAACCGCGCTTTGCGAGCCGAAACGATGGCCATTTCGGACATGGCAAAAACGCCGTTGGCCAGCAGCAAAAGAAAGATTGCGATGATTTCAAAGGTGATTGAAGACATGGTGATTCGATTTATGAAAGCGGAGAAAGCGGCAATATTTTCTCTTCATCCACACGCTTTTCGTTTTTGAACAGTTGAGCCAGAAAAGGCGGCGCGATCAGGGTTGTGGCGATGGCCATAAACAGCACAACGCCGAAAACCGCGTCGCTGATAACCCCAAGGCCAAGGCCGATTTGGGCGACAACAATGCCGACTTCGCCCCGCGGGACCATTCCCATCCCGACTTGCATTGCTTTCTTTTTGCCCATCGAAAGCACGGCCAGACCGCAGCCGATTTGTTTGGAAATCACGGCCAGAAACGTGATGAGCAGGGCCAGAATGATTGTGTTGCGATTGAACAGCGCATCCAGTTTCAACTGCATTCCGATATTGGTCAGGAAAAACGGCAGCAAAAATTCGGTGACAGCTTCGGCTTGATGAGGCATGTCAGTGCCTTCGGCTGATTCGGCCAAAGCCATTCCGGCCAGAAACGCGCCGATGATGGCGGCGACGCCGATGTAATGCGCCAAAGTCGCCAAACCAAGACAAAGCGATAAACCAAAGACCAGTTGTGATTGGCCGACTTTCAGTTTTTCCACTCGCGGGTGGAGTTTGTTGACCGCGCGCGCGCCGACGAAAATCACGAGCAGCGTAAAGCCGATGGCCAAACCCGCGGTGATGGCAATCTGCGCGTAATTGACATCGCCTTTGGCCATGCTGCTGACGACGGCCAAGATGATCAAACCAAGAATGTCGTCAATTACGGCTGCGCCCAGAATGATCCGGCTGACGTCCAGGCTTAACAAACCCATTTGTCCCAACACTCTGGCTGTGATTCCGACCGAAGTCGCCACCATAGCTGAGCCAACAAAAATGGATTCGATCTGCGCCTGGCCCCAGGCCAACAGCGTCACATAACCAAAGACAAAGGGAACAATGACGCCCAGCATGGCGACGGCCAACGCACGACCACCGACGCGGAAAATGTCTGCGGGTTTGGTTTCCAGCCCAACCAGAAAAAGCAGAAAGATGACTCCAATTTCTGCCAGTGTATTGGTGATTTCGGTCGGTTCGACCAGATGTAAAAGGCTAGGTCCGATGACGATGCCAGCCAGAATTTCTCCAGCGACGGCAGGCTGTTTCAATCGTTCGAAAATTTCCGCTGCCAGCTTTGCGGCGACAAACATCACAAATAGAGTGAGAAACAGGTTTCCACCATCCACGGATGAAAGCGCCAACCCAAATCCGTCAATCATTTATTCTCCTGACTTTGAATTCTGTGTGGTCGTGATCGTTGACAAAAATCGAACCAGAAGGAAAAGTAGCACGCCCTATAGGCAAAGCCAACAAAACGAAAAGAACAGAGCAGTTCAAATCAATTCATCAGAGGTGACATCAGACTATGCCCAAATATGTTTTAGCGTTGGATCAAGGCACGACTTCTTCGCGCGCTATTTTGTTTGACCGTGCTGGCCGAATCGTCAGCGTTGCGCAGCAGGAATTCCCGCAAATCTTTCCACAAGCCGGATGGGTCGAACACAATCCGGAAGACATTTGGAATTCGCAGCTTTATTGCGCCCGCGAAGCGTTGTCGAAAGCCAACGTCAAGGCGAAAGACGTTGCCGCCATCGGCATCACCAATCAGCGTGAAACCACTGTCGTTTGGGATCGCGCGGCGAACGCTGCAATCTATAACGCCATTGTCTGGCAATGCCGTCGCACAGCCGCAATGTGCGAAAAGCTGAAAAAGGAAAAGTTCGATCGCGTCATTCGCAGCAAAACCGGTTTGGTTACGGACGCGTATTTTTCCGGGACGAAAGTCGCCTGGATTTTGGACAACGTCAAAGGTTCGCGCAAAAGAGCCGCCGCTGGTGAATTGGCTTTCGGCACGGTGGATACGTGGCTGATTCACCGGCTGAGCAAGGGCAACGCGCACGTGACGGATGTGTCGAACGCTTCGCGCACCATGCTGTACAACATCCGCAAACAGCAATGGGATAGCGAGATTTTGAAGAAGCTGGGCATTTCGGCTTCGCTTTTGCCGGAAGTGAAATCGTCTTCGGAAGTGTACGCCGAAACCGATCCTGATTTGTTGGGTGCGCCAATCCCGATTGCGGGAATTGCCGGAGACCAGCAAGCCGCGTTGTTCGGCCAAGGCTGCTTTAAGCCTGGAATGATGAAAAACACGTATGGCACAGGCTGCTTTTTGCTGATGAACACGGGGTCATCGGCCAATGCTTCGAAAAACGGTTTGCTGACAACCATTGCCTGGCGAACGGGCAGGGAAACGCAATACGCGCTGGAAGGTTCGGTGTTTGTCGCCGGGGCCGCGGTGCAATGGTTGCGCGATGGGCTGGGAATCATCGCCAACGCTGCTGACACCGAAGCCTTGGCGACTTCCGTCAATGATACGAACGGAGTCTATTTCGTCCCGGCGTTTGTCGGGGTTGGCTCCCCGTACTGGGATCTGGAAGCACGCGGAGGCGTCATTGGTTTGACGCGCGGCGGAAGGCGAGCGCTTCTGGCGGGGG
>CAZXHW010000241.1:0-9863 GCA_964639915.1 uncultured Heliomicrobium sp. | reverse complement strand
GCGGGCCGTGAAGTAGCGACCTTTGGAATGGGTGGCGCAATGCCTACGTCGGCATTCTTTCGACCGTACCGTAGCTCGTTGATAAACCAAAGCGCCACTGTTACCAAAAGGCTAAGAAGGCAGAAGAAAATAAGAAAACCTGCTATCCATACAAGCACATAAGGACTGCGGTAACGCGAACTAAAGATATATTTCAATACTACAAACGCAATTCCGAATCCTGCTATTGGAGCAAAGTTCTCAAGTGTTACCAGGCAAAACGCCGGCAAGCCTTTTTTACGGGTCTTACTCCATTCTTCTATCTTGCGTCGCTTTCTTTCTGATCTTGTTTGCATATCTGGACAAATTGCTGCGAGGCAGCTTGTGCTCAAGCTGCCTCCTTACTCCATCGCACGGCAACAACAGACCTGGGCTGGTGGATTACGGGTTATCCACATCTGCTATTCGCGTAAAAGGCGGGCTAAAACGGTAGAGAGCGAGTAAAAAAAAATTGTCTTGTGGTTCGGCGGCGGAGAAATTTCATTGACTAACGTCAAAGGCGTCTCCTACCCTAACGCGGTCAATAATCCTCTAAAGACGGCGTCACTACCGCGCGCCGGCAATTTCAATTTCGCGCATTGCTGAGTAGTCGTATGGGCAAAACTCGCGAAACAAAATCTTATGACGGCTCAAGGCGAATCTTTAACTCACCTGCTGGAGGAGTGGAGCAAAGGCAACAGCGAGGCTCTCAATCTATTGGCGCTGGCGGTCTATCCGGAGTTGCGCCGATTGGCCGCGAGTGAGTTGCTGAACGAGCGCCGCCAGCATCCTCGCTCTAAGCCCCATACTCTAGCCCCGACAGAACTGGTCAATGCCGCCTTTCTCAAACTGCTTGAACAAGAGCGCATCAACTGGGAAGGGCGGCGGCACTTTTTTGCCGTGGCGGCAATGATGATGCGGCGCGTGTTGACCGACCACGCGCGCGCGCGGGTGGCCGGTAACCTCGGACAGGGCTTCACGCTGTTTTCCCTGGATGACAATGACGCCCGGATGGAGATTGCCACTGAGCGCGCAGCGGAACTTATTGCGCTCGATGATGCGCTCGTCAGTTTGGGGAAACGCGACCCGCGCAAAGTGCAGATTGTTGAAATGCGGTTTTACGGCGGGTGGACTTACGACGAGATCGGCCAATACCTCGGAGTTCATCCCGAATCCGTTAGAAACCAATGGCGGTTCGCCAAGCTCTGGCTGCTGCGCGAAATCACCGGCGCGGAGCCTCAAACCTTTCATCACAACTCAACCACACACGACGGAGCATACCCCGATGCCACAACCCACCTTCAGCCCGACGCAATGGCGGAAGATTGAAGAGCTTTACCTGGCGGCCAGTGCGCTGCCGCGGGCCGAACGCGAGGCGTTATTGGACGAAGCCTGCGTCAGCGACGCCGTAGTGCGCCGCGAAGTCGAATCCATACTGGCGCTGGAATCTCAGGCCGAAAACTTTCTGGAAGACGCCGAAGGCGATTGGCAGGCGATCAGCGCACCGCAGCGCATTGGGCCGTATCGCATTTTGCGCGAGATAGGCCACGGCGGAATGGGCGCGGTTTATCTCGCTCGCCGCGACGACGGAGAGTTTCAGCAGCGGGTCGCCATCAAAATTGTCCGGCAGGGCTTTGCCGGCGATTTCGTGCGCCGCCGCTTTCGGCACGAGCGCGAAATTTTGGCGCGGCTTGCGCATCCGAACATCGCGCGGTTGCTCGACGGCGGAACGACGGCGGACGGCGTTGCTTATTTGGTGATGGAGTACGTCGAAGGCGAGCCGGTTGATAAATATTGCGCGCGGTTGCCGCTGGCTGCACGGCTCGAATTGTTCGAGCAGGTTTGCGCTGCTGTGCAGTACGCGCACCAGAATCTGGTGGTGCATCGTGATCTGAAGCCCGACAATATCCTGGTTGACCGCGATGGTGCGCCGAAGCTGTTGGATTTCGGCATCGCCAAACTGCTTGACGCCGAACACTCGCCCGCCGAAAGAACGCTCACCGGACAGCGCGCGCTGACGCCGGAATATGCCAGTCCCGAACAAGTGGCGGGCGACACGATCACCACGGCTTCGGATGTGTATTCGCTCGGCGTGCTGCTTTATGTGTTGTTGACCGGACAGTCGCCTTACAGATTCAAGAATCATTCGCTTCAGGAAATCGCCCGAGTGATCGGCGAGCAGGAACCGTTGCCGCCAAGCAAGATTGTGGCTCGCGGAGCCGCGAGCTTAGGGGCTGGTTTCGACGCGCCGGATAAATTGGAGCGCGCACTGAAAGGCGATCTGGACACTATCGTACTCAAAGCAATGCGCAAAGAACCGGCGGCGCGATACGCTTCGGTTGAACAATTGGCCGCCGATCTACAACGCCATTTGCAAGGTCTGCCGGTCGCGGCGCACAAGGCGACTTGGCGTTATCGCGGCAAGAAATTCATCCAGCGTCATTGGGCGGGCATTGCGGCGGCGGCGGCGGTGCTGTTGTTTCTCGTCGTGGGAATCGCGGTCGCCTTGTATTCGGCCAGGCAGGAGCGTCTGGCCAAAACGCAGGCTGAGCGGCAACGGCAAACCGCGTTGGAGTTGGCTCAGTTCACACTGAACGAATTGCAAAACAGCTTTGCCAGCTTGCCCGGCGCAACGCTGGCTCGTGAGCAGACACTGCGACGTTTGATTGGCCCGCTCGAAGCGATGGTCAAGAACCAGCCCGACGATTGGGCGGCGCAGCAAGTCCTCGCCGACCTTTATACCAGCCTCAGCAACATACTTGGCAACGATCAGGGGCACAATCTGGGTGATCCGCACGGATCGCTGGAAATTTACCGCAAGGCGGCGGCGATTTATGAAAGGTTGATAGCGGCCAATCCGCGGCATCTGGCGGCCAAACGCCGGCTGGGAGAAATCTACGATCAAATCGCCAGGTGGCTGGGCAACGCGGCTCAGCAGGTTGAGTCGGTCGAATTCATGCACAAGATGATCGCCGTCTACGAGTCTCTATCAAAGGAGCCGCCCTCGGAAATCAATCTGCAAGGCAGCATCCACGCGGTCGCTTACGAAAAAGCCGCCAGCTATTTGGTGCAAGAAAGTGACTTTAAAAGGGCTTTGGTGTGGTACCAGAAGGCGAAGGAATTTTATGAAGACAAGTTGCGCGGCAATAAGTGCGATGATTGCCGCCAGCGTCTGGCGTTGATCTATTACGGTTTCGGCAATCTTCACCGGCGGCAACGGCACGAAGCGGAGTTAATTACGTGGTACAAGGAGTCGCTGCGAATGTATCAGAGCCTGCCAGCACCCTTACAAAAGGAAGTGGAAGTGCAGAAATTAATGGCGATGGTGAAATACCGGCTGGGCGAACAGTTGGTGGAAAAAAAACTGGAAACGGAAGAGGGTTTGAAACTCTGCCGCGAAGCGAACGAAACCTATCGAACACTGAGCCAGGCCAATGTGGCCGATTCTGTATTGTTCAACTCGCGTATTGGCGCGCTAGGGGCTTTGGGGCGCGCGATGACGGAACTGAAGAGGCATGACGAAGCAGTGAAGTATTGCCGTGAAGCTTGCCAGGTGGCGCAGGATGTCGTCAGCCGCGACCCGGCCAATATGCAAAACAAGCGATTGTTGTCCAAAACCTATTACCATTTGGGCTGGGCGCTGTTTGAAGCGCGCCGCCTGGTCGAAGCCGACGAGGCCCTGCACGTCGCCCGCGAGGTTCCTGAAGAGGTGCTGGCCAAAAATCCTTACGACGAAGAAATGGGGACCAATCTGGCCCGCATCCGATTGCGACTGGGCAAAATCCACGAAGGTCTCGCTTTACAGCGTGGCGCAGCCAGCGTAGAAGTCCTGGCGCATTGGCGTGAAGCTCGCATCTGGTACGAGCGCAGCTATCAGCAATTTCAGCAACTGATCGCGCATGGGTATAAGTTGCCGAGCCTTTCTGAAGAAATCGAAAATGCGGCTCATAGCATGGCCAAGTGCGACGTGGCGCTGGCAAACAAAAAAACGCCTGCCTCTTCTGGTTCGGCAAGCAAAACGAACGGAACAAAACCTTTTCGTAACCGATGACAGTTGCTTTGTGTCTTTGCCGGGGATGTAGGATGTTGGTCACGGATTGTGTTGCTCGCATGGTGACATCGAATGTATCCCGCCGATCAGGTGAAGTCAGAAAAATTTTGACGATAAAGTTTTTACGGAGGAACGGAATGAAAGCTATCACCCGTGTTCTAGCGGTCCTGCTTGCAGTCTCGCTAATAACTGGAACGCCCAATATTTTGACCGGTACAAAGGCGCAAGGTGCGAAAGATGAACAGCTCGATTATGCGATGATCGGCAAAATTCGCGAAGAAGGTTTGAACCGATCGCAAGTGATGGACCACATCAGTTGGCTGTCAGATGTTTATGGGCCTCGGCTGACCGGTTCGCCCGCGATCAAGCAGGCAGGCGACTGGACAATGAAAAAGTTCAGCGAATGGGGATTGGCCAATGCGCATCAGGAAAACTGGCCGTTTGGTAAAGGCTGGTCGCTGGTTCGTTTCAGCGCGCATATGACCGAACCGCAAGTCTCTCCGTTGATTGGGTATCCGAAATCGTGGACGCCGGGAACCAGCGGTATGATCAATGCTGACGTCGTGTACACGCCGATCAGTTCCGAAGCCGATTTTGAGAAGTATCGGGGCAAGTTGAAAGGCAAGGTTGTGTTGCTGCAAGCGGCGCGAGCCGTGCGATTGCTGGATGGTCGCATTGTGATGCGAATGAACGAGAACGACATCAAAGAAGCAATGACTGCTCCAATCCCGCCCGCACGCGGTCAGCGCGGTGGGGCTGGCACCGTAGATTTCGCCCGGACGGCGGGCTTGCAAACAAAGATTCAGGCTTTTTTGCTGGAAGAAGGCGTTGCAGCCGTTTTTGACCGCGGCAGCGACAGCGACTCAGCCGCAGGCGGCAGCGATCTTTCGTGGATGGCACAGCACACTGATGGCGGAACGATCTTTGTGCAATCCGGCGGCCCGCGCGATCAAAACGCGGGCAAAGTTGCGCCGCAAGTTGTGCTGGCGGTTGAACATTACAACCGCATGATTCGTGTGCTGGAAAAAGGCGTTCCGGTCAAAGTTGAATTGAATATTCAAGCGCAGTTTCACGACGAAGCCAGTTCCAACGGCTTCAATCTGATTGCCGAAATTCCCGGCACAGACTTGAAAGATGAAGTCGTGTTGATTGGCGCGCACTTCGATTCGCACCATTCCGGCACTGGAGCCACAGACAATGCCGCTGGCAGCGCCGCAATGATGGAAGCTATGCGAATCTTGAAAACGGTTGGAGCAAAGCCTCGGCGCACGATTCGGATTGGTTTGTGGGGAGGGGAAGAAGAAGGCTTGTTGGGATCACGCGCTTACGCAAAAGAACACTTTGGCGATCCAGCAACCATGCAATTGAAGCCGGAGCACGAAAAACTGTCTGCTTACTTCAACATTGATAACGGCACCGGGCGGATTCGCGGCGTCTGGTCGCAAAACAATTTCGGCGCACAAAAGGTATTTGAAAGTTGGGTGGAGCCTTTGCGCGATCTGGGCGTGACGCTTATCAGTCCGCGTTCCGTCAGCCAGACGGACCATATCTCGTTTGATTCGTTGGGATTGCCAGCATTTCAATTTGTGCAGGAGCGGCTGGAATACAATTCACGCACGCACCATTCAAACATGGACACGGTTGACCATGTTCAGAGAGATGATATGGTGCAGATGGCTACGGTAGTGGCGGTTTTCGCGTACAATGCTGCTATGCGGAACGAGAAGTTGCCGCGAAAGGCGTTGCCGGGTCCGCAGCGGCAAGGGCGAAATTAAGTAAGGAGAATTTGGCAAAATGAGTGATGTAACGGTGAAAATGAGTTGGACTGGTGGGCAGGCTTTTACGGCTGTGAACTCTACAGGTATTGAAACGGTGCTTGATGGCAATCGGCAAGCAGGAGCCAGCCCGGTTGAAATTTTGATGGAAGCTTTGGGCGCGTGTTCGGCGATTGATGTAGTCGTCATTATGGAAAAGGTGAAAACGCCTCTTCAGAAATTGGAAGTCGTCGTTGATGGTGACCGCCGAGTGACTGAGCCTCGTTATATTGAAAGTGTGCGAATCGCCTTTGACGCCTGGGGCGACACGATCAATCCTGACAAACTAGCAAGGGCGATAAACCTTTCAATCGGAAAATATTGCAGCGTTTTCCATTCGCTGCGAACCGACCTGAAGTTGGTGGCTAAATTCCGCGTTCACCCCAGTGGCACTCTGGCTTCAGGCGATTATCAGGAAGTCGAAATGTCTGTGCCGACAGGGGAATTGCAATAAGTCAGTGCTGTAAGCAATAGCGCGCGAGAAGTCGTTTTACTTACCACGCGCTATTGCTTCGCGGTGAACATTTAAGCAGCTTTAGCCAAAGCTTTTAGCGATTCGCCAATTGCTAATTCAGCCGCCCGTTTTCCGCTGGCCACACTGGCGTCTGCCAACCAACCCTCTGTGCCGACCCAGTCCCCCACAACAAACAAGCCTTCAATGCCGGGAACTGCTGGGCCGGGTCTTCCAGCTAGGCCGCCTTGCTCCGCTGTCGCCAAAGCGTTGACAACAGTCAAGGCTGGCATAAAGCGACGTTCAACCAAGAACCGTTGCCAACCGGGTTGAACGAGATCAAGCATTTCTTCCAGTTCGTGTTCGATGGCTTTTGGGTCAGTAGGATTCTCTGAGCCCAGATACATCGCTAGGTGAATCACCGCCTTGCCTTCGGGAGCAAGCTTTGCTGCTGCTGAATGCACAGATAGGTAAAGCGGGCGATCAATTCCAAGCGCAAAGCTTGTTTGCGGTTCCGGCAATCGTTCGAGCGCAACGTCCAGGCAGGCGGCTTTGACCGGAATCGCCGTTTTCGCCCATTCCCCAAGTATGGTTTGCTGACCGCCTTCTACCAATTCACAGGCTTCAGGAGGACTGGCGGCAACAATGACAACGTCAGCAAGATGTTGCGAGTCATTGGCCAAACATACTCCGATTACTCGACCTGACTCACTTCGCTTGATTTTGGCGACGCGAGATCCGGAGATGATTTTTACGCCTGCTTGCTCCGCCTTGGCGCGCAATCCATTCACCAACATTTGCCAGCCACCATCCACATAAAGCACTGACTCTTTCAACGCCATTTGGAATTGAGCTAACGCCAAACCAGCACTCTGGCGTTCTGGGTCATTGGCGTAAGTGCCGAGCCGGAAAAAGGCTTGCACCAGGTGCCGCAGATCTGAATTACGAATTTCGCTGCTTAACCATTCGTGTACGGTCAGGCTATTCAACTTTGTCGCATCAATCTTTGCTAGAGAAGACAGTAAGCGTGAAGCTTCCAATTTGGCTGACAATCCAAACAAGCTTGTAGTCAGCAACGATAACGCTTCGCCCGGGAGTTTATGTTTTCGCCCGCCATCAATTGCCAGCGTTCCGCCAACTTTGGGAATGCCGCCGCTAATTTCAACTCCAAGCTCACGCAGGATTTTAAAAGCTTGGCCGCTACGATAAAGAGCGTGTGGCCCTAAGTTGAAATGGACGCCATTTTTTATGGTCGTTATTGCTCGACCACCAATGATTTGCGACTTTTCAAAGAGCAATACTTCACACCCGGTTTGGGCGAGGAAGCTCGCGGCTGTCAATCCGGCCAAGCCGCCCCCAACAACTAACGCTGTTTTTTTCATACTCATCTCCTTCTCAAAAGTTATTTTCACCGGCATCACGAATTCCAGCGAAAAAAGGTTACAGCCCAGAGGAAATTTATGCTTGGCTGGCTTGCTCGGCCAGAAACGATCAAAGAAGATAGCTGCCAATGGTGAATCAAACGGTCGAATATGTCGGAGATCAAAATAGGCTTTCTGAACTCGTCGAACGGATTCGTTCAGTTTCAGTGCTCGCGCTGGATATTGAAACTATCAATTGGTGGGATCGTGACGCTGAGCGCATTGCACTGGTTCAACTTGCTTATCGTGAGAGCGAAAGCCACTTGGGAAGCAAGGCAGCTTTGCCGATTCAGGTGGCAATCGTTGACCCTTTGGCGGGGATTGATCTTACTGCGCTCAAAGTGCCTTTGGAGTTAGGATTGATGCCCAAAGTGATCCATAACGCTAGCTACGATGCTGTTCGCTTGGCGCGTCATTGCGGAATCCGCACGTCTCCAATTTTTGACACGATGCTGGCAGCGCGTCGCAGCGGAGAGAAAAAGTGTTCCTTGAAGGCACAGGTTGGCGCTTATTTAGGCATCGAATTAGACAAGGCGGAACAACGCAGTGACTGGAGCCGCCGCCCTTTAACTATGCTTCAGCTAGAATATGCAGCCCTGGATGCAAGCTGCACGCTGCTCCTTTATGAACTACAGGCTGTACGCGGCTTACGAGGAGATTATGAGCTTGCTAAACAAATTGAAAAAAATCTGATGAGTCAGGCTGCTTTACCACTTGGCGAAGAAAGTCCGCGAGCCAACGTCGGACCCAAAATGGCCAAGTCGCCAGCGAGCGGTCAAATAGATTCAACAGACTTGGGTCTGGAAAGTTTGGCTTTATTAGGTATTGTTGCCGAATTAAGCGGTCGTTATAGCCCAGAGCAATTGGCCGCTTCGGTTGGAGGCGAACGTATTGGGTTGGCAGGGTGGATTATTGATAATGTGTTGGGTCGAGATGAAGACTTAGATGAAGCTGCAGCAAAACAGGAAATCAGGTCGCTGTGCGAACGTGGGTTGATTCACATTAGCTTGTCCCGCCGCCTGGAAGTGGCTGGAAGCGGCGCTGAACTCTGGAGGCTGAAAAAGCCAAACCCGTAGGCTTAAAACCAATTGAGCAATCTAGGAAAATTGAACCTGAAATAGAACTGCTTTTGAATAGTCTTTCTCACAGAGATGGGGTATTTTTCGGCCTACAGTCACTGAAATTGCAGATAATTCAATAATAAAAGTTGTGGTCTTGTTGCAATAGTGCAAGGAAAGGAAAGGATTCATATGCGACATCCAAATGCGCTCTCTTTGGCTAAACGATTATTGGATTCTCGGATTCGGCGGTTAAGGGCGGAAGGTAAGGAGAATAATTCTGGCCACCACTTTACTCCTGAAGAAATTGCCTTTGCTGAAGATATCTTAGCTACGCACATAGATGCATGTTTGTGCGCTGGAATTCATTCCGATCTTTTCAATGCAGTTGATGAGTCTTTAGATTTTGCAATGCGCCATGAGAAAGCATATGAGCCTATACCAATGGGACTGCGTTGGCACGGAGCTTTGGTGGTTATGGATGAAAAAGAAGCAGACTGACGTCTTGGATAAGGCTATTTAGTTCCTATAGTGAGTGAAGAGAAAAAACTTTTACATT
Source organism: uncultured Heliomicrobium sp. (assembly GCA_964639915.1). Taxonomy (GTDB): domain Bacteria; phylum Acidobacteriota; class Blastocatellia; order RBC074; family RBC074; genus RBC074. The sequence goes on along the minus strand of CAZXHW010000241.1, from coordinate 491 downwards.
ATTTCGAAAAAGCCGTTGACAAACGGAAGGGATTGTATAGAATCCAAATTTCGCGCTTGAGAGCAAACAGTGACCTCAAGTTGATATTTGAAAACTAGGCAGAGCGTTTTATGAGAGAAGAAACCTGATATTCCTTTTTTTTTTACTGCGTAAGCAGTTAAGGTTTTGTAAGTATTCTGGATACGAATTGGTTCAGAGTATCAAGCTTTTTATTTGAGAGTTTGATCCTGGCTCAGAATCAACGCTGGCGGCGTGCCTAACACATGCAAGTCGAACGCGAAAGGGGCTTCGGTCCTGAGTAGAGTGGCGAACGGGTGAGTAACACGTGGGTGATCTACCTTCAAGTGGGGGATAACGTTCCGAAAGGAACGCTAATACCGCATGATGTTCTGGGTTTAAAGACCTGGAAACCAAAGCCGGGGACCGCAAGGCCTGGCGCTTGAAGATGAGCCCGCGTCCGATTAGCTAGTTGGCGGGGTAACGGCCCACCA
>CAZXHW010000240.1:0-9893 GCA_964639915.1 uncultured Heliomicrobium sp. | reverse complement strand
GCCCGCCCGGCGAGTTGACCAATCGCATTACGCCGCTGGCCGATGTCACAAATGCACTGGAGCGGGAATTGTCAGGCCGGGTTTATGAAGAGCGCACTTGGCTGGAAAAAATACGCCTTCTTGAATCTGTGCTCATCAAGCTTCTGCTCACAACTGAATCTGGCCGGGCTTCCTTGCAAGGCGCGATTTCGCGAATTATCCATGCCGGAGGGCAAACTTCTGTAGACTTCCTCGCCAACGATTTGGGAATCAGCGGAAGGCAGTTAGAACGCCGCTTTTTGAATGAGGTAGGTTTGGGGCCGAAATTGCTTTGCCGAATTCTACGGTTTCAACAGGTGTTTCGCGCAGTCGAAAACGCAGATCCCAATTGGGCCAGAATCGCAGCCGATTGCGGGTATTACGATCAGGCGCATTTGATCCGCGATTTCCGGCAGTTTGCCGAACAAACGCCTGCTCTGCTGTTCGAACAATTCACCACCTTCACGGAAGTGTTCACCCGTAAAAATCGGATGTCGGATTTTTACAATACTTCAGGCTAAGCAGACAGTAGAGTCGTTGCCGTAATCTGCAAACATAATCAAAATCACGATTTAGCGAGGAAATAAGAAGACTATGCAACGTGTAACACTGAGAAGATCTCTGCTTGTGGCTGCGATTGCAGCGTTCGGGCTTTCGTCAATCTTCACTCCGGCCATCAAAGCCTATCGCGTCGAGTTGGCAGATGTGATCCACGTGACGGACGATTCAGTTCAATCTGACAAACCAGCGACGACTTTCAAAGTCGAGGATTTGGCATGGATCAGCGGCGACTGGGAAACCGCGCCGGGCGGCCGGATGCAAATTGACGAACACTGGACGAAGGTTTCTGGCGGATCGTTGTTCGGCGTGAGCCGTACCGTAGCCGGAGGCAAAACCGTCTTCTTTGAATATCTACGTATTGAAACGCGCGGAGCCGACATTTTTTATGTCGCTCACCCAAAAGCCAGAACTCCCGGCACCGATTTCAAACTGGTCAAACTGAACGGTCAGGAAGCGACTTTCGAGAACTTAGCCCACGACTTTCCCAAGCGCATCATTTACCGCAAAAATGCTGACGGAAGCATAACTGCGCGCATCGAAGGTGATGGAACTGAGAAACAAAAACCGCAGGATTTTCAGTACCGCCCAGTTGCGAAAACCAATTGATGTAGAGACGCAAAATATTGCGTCTCTACTGACTGTCCAGTTTGAGCAACGTGTGCAACAGCACGTTCGCGCCGTTAGTGATGTCTTCCGGCGTGGAAAATTCGCGCGGACTGTGACTGATCCCGGCGCGGCTGGGGATAAAGATCATTCCGACGGAGGTAATTGGCGCGACTTCTTGCGCGTCGTGACCCGCGCCGCTGGGCATCAGCTTTGTCGTAAACCCTAGCTGTTTTGCCGTCCGGTCAATCAAACCGCGCACGCGCAAATCTGTCGGGGCGGGCACAATTGCGTTGGTTTCTTTGAAGCTGAACTTTGTGCCGGTGGCTTTTTCAATCTGACCGACTTCGGCCTGAATCTTTTGAAATAGCAATTGAATTTTAGCCGCATCCAGGTCGCGCAACTCCAAGGTGGTCAAAACTTTGCCGGGGATAACGTTGTAAGCTCCGGGTTGGGCTTGAATTCGCCCCACAGTGCCAACCTGCCTGCCGGGCATGCTGGTGACGACCCGGTTGACGGCTTCGATGTATTTGGCTGCGGCGAGCAAAGCATCGTGCCGCTGATTCATCGGCGTTGTCCCGGCGTGATTGGCAAAACCTTCGACCGTCACTTCCCACTGGCTAATTCCGACGATGCCTTCGACAACGCCTATGTTGAGCTTTTCCGCTTCCAGAATGCCGCCCTGTTCAATGTGCAATTCCAGATACGCTGCAATCTCTCCGCGTTTCCGCAGAGGTTGAGCAAGCTTGCTGGGGTCACCGCCGATGAATTTGATTCCTTCGCCAACGGTTTTGCCGCTGTTGGTCGTCAAGCCAAGCTGTTTTTCGGTCAGCCCGTGCGCTAGCGCATGACTGCCATACGTGCCGCCTTCTTCGTTGGAAAAGATGATAACTTCCAGTGGATGCCGTAGCGTGCGGTTGTTATCAGCCAGCGTTTGCGCAACTTCAATTGCACCCATGGAACCCACTTGCCCGTCGTAACTTCCGCCCTGCGGGACAGAATCAATGTGCGAGCCAATTGCTAGTGGCGGCAAGTGAATGTTCCCTCCCGGAAGACGGCCGATCAGATTACCCGCTTCGTCAATTCTGACATTAAGCCGAGCTTGCTCCATAAGCTTTATTACAAATTCGCGGCCTTGCCGATCTGCATCCGTATATGCCACACGATGCGTTCCGCCTTCAGGCGTTTTCCCAAACTCTGCAAGCTCAGTTAGATGTTGACTCAGCCGCGCGCCATTAATGCGTAGTTTGTCGCTGGATTGCAGGGACGGAAGCGACAGGGCGCTGGCAACAGACAGCATTCCAAAATTGAATTCTCGACGGTTCATTCTTTCTCCATGTACAGACTTCAGACTCTTTCATTGACCTCGCGTGCGGCGCGATGGCCTGACTGCAAAGCTCCGTTCATCCATCCCGGCCAGAGCGAAGTTTGATCGCCAGCAAAATGCACGCGGCCTTCGGGTTTGGCAAAGTGCGGCAGGAAAGATTCCATCTGGCCGGGCTTGAACCAGGCATAAGCGCCGCGCGTCCATTGTTCGTTGTCCCAGCAAACTGAAGCGCCACCTTCGTAATGTTCGCGGATGTTGGGCAGAATTTGTTCCATCTGTTTGACCGAGAAATTCAATCGTTCGCCGTCTGGCATCGCCGCCAGTTTACGAGCCTTTTCTCCGGCCGCATAAATCTCCAGCATACCGCGCGTTCCCGGCAGGTAATGCGCTTTGTCGTAAGCGGTCATAAGCGGCAAATCCGTTGTTGCCGATCCAGTCAGCCCCTCATCTACCCAAAAGCGTTTTCGCGTTTGCAGAAAGACACGCACGACGGACGTGCTGGCAAGTTGCGCGATCGCTTGCTGCTTGGCGGAGGTAAAGCCCGGCGAAACTGCCACCTGCTTGAGCACGGGAAACGGAATCGCACAGATCAAATAATCTGCCGAGAAAGTCTGGCTGCTCCCGGCCTGCTGACAAACCACACGCACTCCATGTGAATCCTGTTCAATCTTCACAACCGGCAAGCCGTAATGAATCCTGTCGCCAAGTTTTGCCGCAAAGGCTTTCGGAAAAGTGTCGCTTCCGCCGCGAATAAAAAACGCCTGCTTGACCACGGCGCGCGGTGCGGCTTCGCACAACAAGTTCAACGCCGAAACCGCTTCGGCGCCATCGCCCAACTGATCCGCCAATCCCAGCTTCAAAATTTCCGCCGCACCCGGCGAAGCCCCCTGCTGGCGCAAAAACTCTGCAAACGAAATCTTGTCTAAGCGCCTGAGCAAAGGATGCGGCCAATCTGCGGCTTCCACATTACCAAGCTCTTTCAGCGCGGGAACAACATACTTTGCCCACAATGCGCCGCGGCTCAATCCTTTTTCATCGGGCTTCAATTCCAGCGGCCAGTCCACAGGACTACCCGACTTGATGATTACTCGTTTTCCACGGATGTGATAAATCGAAGCGCCGCTGGTCGGCGGCATTGGATCAATCGCCACGCCCAAAAGTTTGATGTATTTATTCGTCCATTCGTGATTGTCGAAAACGTTGGTGGCTCCGGCTTCGGCATACATTCCTTCCGGATAATTGTCGCGCAGTGTCCATACCCGCCCGCCGCTACGAGTTCTGGCTTCCAGCACAGTGGCTTCATGCCCAGCCTGCATCAACTCATACGCCGCAGACATTCCCGCCAGGCCCGCGCCAATCACAATTACTTTTTTGGCTGCGCCTACACGCCTGATTTCGTCTGAATTGGTTTCAAAAATCGCCGGTTGAAGCGTTGGCAAAGCCGATGCAGCCAGAATACTGCGTTTCAAAAACTCCCGACGGACAATCATGAACTACCTCTCTTCGCTGGTTTAAGCCAAATCAATCGCCATCTCTTTGGCAAGCTTGAGAATATGCTGCTTGCCTTCTTCGTATTCCGCCGGAGTGCTCAGGTGCTCCAGCATTAGCGGAGCTTCGAATGGCAGCGCAACGATGTTGGCAAGATAGGCTCGGTAATCAATGCCGCCGCGTCCCGGCACGGTTTCGATAAAGTGGACGTTCTTTCCTTGCAGGTCTTTGGCGTGGCAGGAACAAATCCACGGGCCGAGCTTTCGGAAAACTTCGTTGATGATTTCGGTGTTGCGGTAAAACCGATCCGGACTGTTGATGATGTTACAGATATCCACGTGAACGCCGAAGCCTGGACGAGCGACCGCTTTGAACAGCTTCAGATAAGCGTCGGCACTATCGGGCAAGCTCCAACCCATCATTTCAATCGTGAACTTCGTGCGACGGACTTTGACGGAATCAATCACTTTGCGGCAGTTTTCCACCGTGGCGTCAAAATACTCTTTTGAAAGGTTGCGAACATCCGGGCCATCCCATTGCTTCGGGTTGAAGGAACCAGCGATATTGACGCAGTTTCGAGCGCCAATGGCTTCAGCCAATGCCAGTCGGTCAATCACATAGCTCAGGTTTTCCTTTCGCTTTGCCTCGTCGGCTTCAAGCATATTTCGCCAAGCACCAACTTCGGCAATCGCGACATTTTCATTAGCAAAGGCTTTTTCGATTGCCCTGATCTTCTCTGTTTCCGCCAAACTGACCTGCGGAACGTAAGCCGCGTTGTAACCAAGCGCGCGATGCGTGCGCGCGAGTTCCGCCGGGTCATCGCTTTTGACGAAAATCGGCCCACCCAGACGCAGCTTGCTACGCGGTGCCGATCTGAACCCACCAGCCGTAATCGCCAGCCCGCTCAAACCTGCCAGAAAATTACGGCGATTAATGCTGTGTTGATTAATCATTTGATTGCCAAAGCGTTTGGCGGAGAAGCAACACCGCCAAGCTTGTTCAATGGAGCGGAGGTAAAAAGGAATTCGTATCGCTGATCTGCCGCGCAAGCCGCTGCCAACGCATCCAGGGTGAACATTTCGCCAATGGGCATTCCCCACAAACCAATGATCGTATCGTGCAGCGCTTCCCCTGAATCTCCTGCCGGAGCAGGAAGCGGCGCGGTTTCGAAGCTCGGTGTATCGCTGGCGACAGCAGCAAAATGATTGTCCCAAAGAAAACGCAGCGAATCTTCACGTTGCGCCAAGCCGCTGGCTTTTAGTGCGCCCGGCTCGGCAAGTTGCGCGCGCTCTGCGTCATTCAGTCCGCTGTACCATTCAATCCAGCCGGTTCTCAGCAACAAGATGTCGCCAGTTTGAAACTTGAGACCTTGCCAATCTGCAGCCGCGTTCAATTGGTCGGCAGTGATTCCAATGCCTTCGCCCGCAGAAAATGCGACCCTGTGTTCGGCAGCAAACTGCTGAAAATCAACCAGCACGCCTCGGCCAGCGATACCGCGCCGTGCCCAATGATGAATTCCATTGACCGAGTTCGTCGGATCGGCAATCTGCTCTTCGGTGACGCCGTTGTAAAAACCGAACTTGCGATTGCCGAAATGCCGCAAGCCATCCCACTGCGAAGATGATTGCGTGTTGAAGTTGTTGTAAATGTCATCGAACACATTTCTACGTCTTCGATGAACTGTATGGCTCAAAGTCTGGCGCATAAAGAGCGGAGGATTCGGCTGTTCCAATTCCCAGTTCATTGGAAAAACCTGGCCAGTTTTCACCAACTGCGCAGCAGCAGTGACACGTTCCGGCGTTAGCAAATTCAACGTGCCGATTTCGTCGCCTTCACCAAAAACTCCCCAGGCGGAACGTGGGGGATATTCCGGTTTGATTGGCAGTTCATCAAAGGTCGGTAAGCGCTCAAGCAAGTTCATTAATATCTGCCTCTGAATTTTAGTGCAAGGCAGATTTTCCAATCTGCCTTGAAGTTCACGCGAATTGAGCATCGTCAGGTTGGAAAACCTGACGTACATTTTTAGTCCGCAATTGATTGATACGTCAGCACACGAAATTCCGAGCCGTATTCCAGGCCGGTATGCGGAAGAATCTGGATCATAAAAATGCCGATCAATTGCTCTTGCGGATCAATCCAGAATCTCGTGCCTGCTGCTCCGCCCCAGTTGTATTCGCCCGGCGATCCCATCATTCCGGCTTCTCCCGGAGCTTTACTGACCGCAAAGCCAAGGCCGAATCCTGTCCCGGGCCCCATTCCCGGAATGCTTCCCAGATTGTCACTGCTCATCAATTGGACGGTCTTGCGGCTAAGCAAGCGTTTACCGTTGTATTGCCCTTGATCAAGCAACATCTGGCAGAAGCGCAGGTAGTCATACGCCGTCGAAGTCAGCCCGCCACCGCCGGATTGCATGCCCATCGAGTGCAGAAAATCAGGCACAGCGGTTGGAAAGCCGTCGTAACATTCCTGACGGTTCGAACAGGTCGGCGAAGCCTGTAATTTGCCTTCTTTCGTGATCGTGTAGAGTTTGGCCAGACGATCTTTCTTACTGGCCGGAACGATGAAGCCTGTGTCGTTCATTTCCAGCGGTGTGAAGATGCGTTCCTGCAAAAACTGATCAAAGGATTTGCCCGACAGAACTTCGACCAATCGCCCCAGCACATCCACTGAAACGCTGTAATGCCAGCGAGTGCCGGGTTCATACTGCAATGGAATTTTTGCAAGATCCGTGACGAAATCCGTCAGATTCAGTTGGCCCAGAATTTTGGCTTTGCGGTATTCCTGATCAACCACGGTGTCGCCAAAAACTCCATACGTCAGCCCAGCCGTATGCCGCAGCAAATCACGAATAGTAATAAGACGTTTCGCTGGCGCGGTTTTCATTACCTGCTTGCCGGTCTGTGGATCTTTTTCTTCGATGGCGACCTGCATCTTGGCGAATTCGGGCAGGTATTTGGCAACGGGATCGTTGAGTTGGAACTTGCCTTCTTCGTAAAGCATCATCACGGCGACGCTGGTGATCGGCTTGCTCATCGAATAGATGCGATGAATCGTGTCCATCTGCATCAGCTTGCCTGCTTCCATGTCGGCCATTCCAAATGTTTCCTGGTATGCAATTTTGCCGCGACGGGCGATCAATCCGGATGCTCCCGGAATATGTTTTTCCGTGACGTGCCGATTCATCACCGATCGAATATTGGTCAAACGCTCGCCTGACATTCCCACGGTTTCGTGCGCAACCACCGGCGGATTGTTTTTGGCATCGCCCCTGACCGGGCCAAAAATTGGATTGATGGTCAGCGCCAGCATTAGCGCCAGAATGGAAAACAACAGACGTTTCATGGTTCCTCCGGTGAAAATGCCACACCAACTTTCCCGGCAAACGCTGGTGGCGCAGCAATTCGGTATTCAATTTGTCATTTGACGTGCTACAACAAAGACGTGCTTAGAGTGCGGGGATGATAGGCGCTGAAATTTCTAAATTCAATTGCGGCGGATACGTTGAGAAAACAAAAAGAAAACGCAGGCCAGAGTGAGGCGAAAGATTATTCCTGGCAAAAAGCGAAGCCAACTCGTCCGCGAGTCCGTCTATTATCAAGCGAGGCCTGAAAACGTCTCGTGCCTATATCAAATCCCAACCAAGGAGACTGCATGGAACGAAAGAAAGCGTCCGATTATCCACAGGAGCTGTTAGACCTGTTTCACGAGTATCAGCATGGCGACATCTCTCGCCGCAGCTTTCTCGATCGCGCAGGCAAGTTCGCAACCGGCGGCCTGACCGCCATGGCAATTTTTGAAAGCCTGACGCCCAACTATGCCTGGGCGCAACAAGTCCCGCCAGACGACAAACGAATCAAAGTTGGCTATGAAGTCGTGCAATCGCCAGCAGGAAACGGCACTATCAAAGGCTATCTGGCTCGTCCCGCAAAAGGAAAAAAGTGGCCCGCCGTTCTGGTCATTCACGAAAATCGCGGCCTCAATCCATATATTGAAGACGTGGCGCGTCGCCTTGCAACCGCCAATTTCCTGGCCTTCGCTCCAGATGGCTTGACTTCGGTCGGCGGTTTTCCGGGAACAGATGAAAAAGGCGCGCAACTCTTTCGCACCGTGGACGGCAAAAAGATGACGGAAGATTTTGTCGCGGCCGCCAAATGGCTGAAAGCGCGCCCTGATTCCACTGGCAAACTCGGCGCAGTCGGGTTCTGCTTTGGCGGGGGAATTGTGAATCAATTAGCTGTGCGCTTGGGCAAGGATTTGCATGCTGGCGTGCCTTTTTACGGTCGCCAGGCTGGCGCAGATGACGTGCCTAAGATTTCCGCACCGTTGCTGCTCCACTACGCTGGCAACGATCAAGGAGTGAACGCGGGCATCGCAGCCTACGAGACAGCACTCAAAGCCAACAACAAGGTCTATACGCTGCATATGTATGACGGCAAACAGCATGGCTTCCATAACGACACAACGCCTCGTTTCGACGAAGCTTCTGCAAAACTAGCTTGGACACGCACGCTGGAATTTTTCAACAAGTACCTGAAGTAACAAACAGCCATCATTTCAAGATAGCAAAGGCACAATGCATTTGACTGGTTTGCATTGTGCCTTTTCGTTGCCGCTTTATCGTCGCCAACCGGTTCAGCACCACCGTAATTCTTGTGCCTATTGAAATCGGTGTATATGATGTCGGCCACCAACAAGGGTAAAACAATTCATCACAGGAGATTCTCTATGAAACGATTGGCAGTTTTGTCAGGGCTTTTGCTTGTCGGCGCCATTTCTTTGGCAGCGTCCAAACCATTACAGCAAAATCAACCGGCTGCGCTGGAAATTCAGAAAGTAAAAGACAATCTGTACATGATCACGGGCGGAGGCGGAAACACCGCCGCGTTCATCACGGAAAAAGGCGTCGTCGTCGTGGATACGAAACTTCCCAATAACGGCCCCGGCATTTTGGAAAAGATTAAATCTGTCACGTCTAAACCCGTCACCATGGTCATCAACACGCATACTCATGGTGACCACGTGGGAAGCAATAGTGCCTTCACCGGCATGGTCGAGTTCGTCGCCCATGAAAACTGCAAAGCAAGCATGGAAAAAATGGACGCGTTTAAGGAAGAAGGAAAGAAGTTTTTGCCTTCGAAAACTTACAAAGACAAACTTAGCCTGTTAAGCGGCAAAGACAAGATTGATCTTTATTATTTTGGGCCAGGTCACACAGGGGGCGACACCTTCGTAGTTTTCCCTGCACTGAAAACAATGCACTCCGGCGACATTTTTGCCGGCAAAGCAACGCCGATTATGGATACCAACAACGGCGGCAGCGGCGTAGGCTATCCAAAGACGTTGGCGAAGGCTGCGAAAGGCATCAAAGGCGTCGAAACGGTCATTCCTGGCCATAGCACCGTGATGACCTGGAACGATTTCCTGGAGTATGGACATTTCATTGGCGAATTGGTGGGAGCAGTTGAACAGGCGAAAAAAGCTGGAAAGACAGCCGATCAGGCCGCTGCTGAGCTGAAACTGCCTGAAAAATTCAAGGACTACAATATGGGTCGCCTGAAGGGCAATGTCACAACCATTTACTCTGAGTTGAAATAGCGAACCAATCAATCACTGCCTAAATGCAGAGCCCAGGAATGCATCCACAATTCACAAGCCTCAAAGCCGTAGCGGAATTCAACTTATTCCGCACGGCTTTGTTTTTGATTGTTCTGTTCCACTTGGCCACGCTAGCTCATGCTCATCCAATCCCGTTCAGCTACCTGGATCTGCGTTTGGATCAAAACCAGAGCCAGCTAGAAGGCACGCTTGTCGTCCACGTTACCCATCTGGCGCACGAGTTGAACGTAACGCCAGCCGAAGCGCTACTCGACGCGGCGACGGTTGAATCGAAAAGGGA
>CAZXHW010000239.1:0-9905 GCA_964639915.1 uncultured Heliomicrobium sp. | reverse complement strand
AGTTCTATCGCCGGTTTGAAGGTGAAGCCTACATCCCCAAACTTGGCAGCGAAAATACGCACGCCAGCATTTGGTTCAATTACCTCTACCGTTCACGCGACAACTTTTTCAATATCGGTCCGCGCACGCCTGATACGCCGGAAACCAATTACGCGATGGATGAGCGCAGCTACAATTTTTCGCTGTACCACGACTTCTTCGAGAAAAAGTTGCAGGCAGGCGTTTACGCTCGCGTAGCAAACACAAACGGCTTTCGCGGCGAAAACGACGACGACATACCGCTCGATACCCTGTTTTCAGGAAAGCAAACCGTCACCCCAATCACTCGGTGGCTGCCTGGGCTGAATGTGAACGCCAAGATTTTTTCATACGGCGCTTTCATGGAAGCCGACGGGCGCAACAACGAAAAAGGGCTGACAAAAGGGTATTACGGGTACTATCGGCTTGCTTCGGCTGACGGTCTGAAAAATGACCTCTTCGACGATTTCGGCTGGATCGAGTTGGAATCGGACTCCCGCGCGTACATTCCGATTTTTAGCAATTCAACTTCGCTAGCACTTCGGGCTTACACAGACAACAAAAACCCCAAACGCGGCAGCCAGATTCCGTTTTATGAACAGGCATTTTTGGGCGGTCGCAGCCACGGACGCGGATTTGCGAACTTCCGTTTTCGCGGCAATAACGTCGTGTTGTTTTCGGTAGAACCCCGCCAAACGGTGTGGAAGCAGAAAGATACCAGAGGCTTGGACTTGTTCGCGTTCGTAGATGTTGGACAGGTATGGGGCGACAATCGTTCACGAACCAATGCACAGATTCTGGCTAACGACACTGCGGATTCCAGAAACTGGCGCACAGGCGCTGGCGGAGGTTTTCAATATCGCTGGAACAAAAGCGTAGCCGTTCGCATTGATTGGGCGCGCAGCAACGAAACCAGCCGCATTTACTTTTCACTGTCGCGCGGCTTCTAGCCGCTCGTTTTCAATCCGTTCATAGCCGTAAGTCATCGTAGATTTTTCGACGGGTCTGTCGGGAAAAAATCTTCGATGATTTGCGGCTAAATTTTTTGGATTGGTGGCATCCCGCCGATGGAGCGAGTAAGCTAATTCCGCACGAAACAAACTTCTTCAAAGCGGAAATGATTATGCCGACCTCGAATCTTTGGACTTCTTTTCGCACATCTCGATGGTTCAAACCCGCCATCGCTGTCGTTGGTGTTTTGGTCGTGGCTTTTGCCGGTTTGCTGGCTTTGCCGCTGTTACTGGATGTCAACACTTACCGCCCGCAAATCATCAGCCAGCTTGAACAGAAACTTGGCCGCAAGGTTTCGCTGGGCAAGCTGGGCTTGCGTGTTTTGCCTTCGATCAAAGTTACGGTGGACGATTTGACCATCGGCGATGACCCGCAAGTCGTTCAGGGAGATTTTGTTCAAGCCAAGTCCGTCCGACTGCAACTGGGATTATTCAAGCTGCTGACCGGCAAGCCGGAAGTTTCGGGAATTGAACTTGTCGAGCCAAATGTCACTTTAATAAAGACTTCCGCCGATAAATGGAATTGGAGCACGCTGAAGCCGTTGCAAGAATCCGGGCAAGAATCCGATCAAGCTCCGTTCGACTTACTGATCACCAACGGCAGTTTCAAGCTGATTGATCGCAGCAGTACCCAACAAGTTGAAAAAAGCTATACCGGAGTCAACGTTTCGCTGGACGATTTTTCGCCCAAACGTTCGTTCGATTTCGTCATCGGCTTAACGATGCCGGGTGACAAAGCAGGAAAACTGGAAGTCGCGGGAAGCGCCGGACCGATTGACCAGAAAGATTCGTCGCAAACTCCAATTGACGCACGGTTAAAGCTGGATGCGGTTGAAATTGCGAGCCTGGAAACTCTGGCCGGAACGCAATCTTCGCGCGCTGGCAAACTGACTGCGGACGCCACAATCAGCGGAAAAATCTCTGATGGGCTGAACACTGTCGGCGAAATCAAAGCCGAGCAATTGCGTTTGATCGAAGGCGTCGAACCGGCAAAACAGCCCGTCGAAGCAAATTTCAAGCTGACGGCGAAATCCGAAAAGAAAGCCGACAATCAATCCGAGATTTCTTTGAAAATTGACCAGGCGGATATAAAGCTGGGTAATACGGCTGTCAGCATCACAGGGCTAATCAACAAACTTCCGGCTTCGCCCACCTTCGATTTGCAGTTGAAGGGTGATCGAATGGCACTGGACAGTTTGCTGGAATCGGCTTACGCCTTCGGCTTCGGCCCTCCGCCGGGAACCAAAGCCAGCGGCGCGGCAACCGTAAACATGAAAGCGACCGGCGATCAGCAGAACTTTGCGCTGAACGGACAAGCCGAAATTCGTGATTTGAAGTTCCAGAGTTCCTCACTGCCGCAAGCGATTCAGATTTCGGAATTGAAGCTGACCGCTGACCCGCAAACAATTGCAGCCTCGCCGTTTCGGGCTACGCTGTCGAAAACAACTGTAGACTTTCGCGGATTGAAAATCAGTGATTACGGCTCATCGGATAAAGCGCCGCGAGCGCATCTTGAAATTTCAACCAATGGCGCGCAGGTGGATGATTTGCTGAAAATCGCAGAATCCTTTGGCGCTCGACCGGATGCAACTGGCAGCGGAACTGCCAGCCTGACGGCGACGATTGACACGGTGCTTGATGAAAAAGCCTCTGCAACCCAGATCAATGGGCAAGGCAAAATTTCAGGCGCGAAGCTGCAACCGTCTTCTTTGAAAAAGCCACTTGAGGTTTCCAACGCCGATCTGGCATTCACCGGCGACAGCGCGCGCATTGACAATTTGCAAGCTCAACTTGGCTCAAGTCAGGCCAACGGCTGGCTGACGGTTAAAAACTTTGACTCACCCGCGCTGGGCTTTGATTTGAAAGCAAACCAACTGAACGTCGCAGAACTTCAAGGGGTGATGGCCGACAGAGGAAGCAAAAAAGCTTCGACACCATTGCGTGGCGAAGGGCAAGTTTCGGTTGGCAAATTGGTGTTGGACACGATCACGGCAACAGATGTGAACAGCAAAGTCGTCCTGGCAAACAATGTCATTTTGCTCAACCCGTTGTCATTGAACCTGTATGGTGGAAGTTATCAGGGTTTGGCGCGGATTGATCAGAATGGTGGCGCACCTGAAGTTGCGCTGAATGGCAAATTTGGGGGCTTGGACATCAACCAGTTTTTGACTGCGACATCTGGCCAAGCTAGTTCGATTTACGGACGTGGAGATGGAACCGTTGATATTCGAGGGCGCAACGAAGCCACAGGAATGATGCAAACGCTGACCGGGAACGGCTTTGTTTCCATCACGAACGGCAAGTTCATGAGTTTCGATTTGATGAAACAAGTCGAACTGTTGGGAAAACTGGTCAATCTGCCGACAGGCGGCGCTGGCTCGGCATTTCGTTCGTTGAAAACAAACCTGCGATTTGATCGGGGCAAATTGACAACTGACGCACTGCAACTGGTGATGGATGATATGCAGGTCAACGGAAATGGCTGGATGCAGTTGGGTGATAACCCTGTAGTGAGTTATGGCGTGCTGGCGAAACTCAGTCCGGCGTTGACCAAACGCGTTATGCCTGGCGCAAGCAACTTAACCGGATCGGGCGGAGAAAGCGCTGGGCAAACGCCGATTACACTCGGCACCGGTTTGAATTCCGTGCTTGGAAACTTTTTTATGGATCAGGGCGGCATTGTTCTGCCCCTGAAAATGTCAGGCTCCTTGAAACAACCAGTATTTGGTTTGGACTCATCTGTGCTGCAAGCAAAAGCAAAGAATCAGTTGAAAGAAAATTTGAAAGAAACCTTGGTTGACCGATTTTTGAAAAAGCCGGGTGAGGCGCAAGCAGATCAGAAACAATCCCAAGATGGCAAATCAGCCGAAAAAGCAAAACCGGCTGATTTGCTAAAAGGCGTGCTTGATAGATTCAAAAAGAAGGAAAAGCCGTAGTCTGCGCTAGGCTTTTCTGAGCAGTGTGCCAATTACCAGGATGACGAATCCCAGCGCCAACAGTTCAAAGGAATACCTGGAAAGCGTGTCAATGCGAACGAAGTGAGCAAGAATTCCTAGTCCGCCAAGAATGACAGAAATCAACCACAGTGCTTGCGTCGGGGCGTTTAACTTCATAATGGTCTCCTGATTGGGAGCTTCCCTGCGAAAATAGATTGAAGGAAGCAGGTTAGGTACAACGGAAAGCGAGTGAAGTTTGTACTACGGTAAGCGGCGCAAACGTTACGGCATGGGTAATGGAGTGTCAATTCAGGAAGGGCCATTCGCTAAACCATGTTTGCTGGAAGTAATCGCGTGCTCTGTGGATGACGCCATTGCAGCAAGCCTTGGCGGCGCGGATCGGCTGGAAGTAATCAGTCATTATGAAGTCGGCGGGCTGACTCCACCCATTGAAATGGTGAAGGAAATCGCCTCGAAGGTTCCAATTCCATTGCGCGTGATGCTACGAGAAAGCGAGCCGTTCGAAATCAACGATGAATGTGAAATTGAGAGGCTTTGCGATTTGGCCCGATCCTTTGCCGAAATCAGTGTTGACGGGATTGTGCTTGGATTTTTGAAAGATGGCGGAATAGATCACAAACTGGTTGCTCGAATTCTGTCTTGTGCGCCAAACGTGAAAGCGACTTTTCACCGCGCGTTTGAAGAATTGCCGGACCCAATGAGGGCAATCAGCGAACTGAAGCCTCATTCTCAAATTGATCGAATCCTGACGAGTGGCGGCAGCGATGCGTGGCCGGAAAAAGTGGAGCGCTTTGCCATATGGAAACAAGCAGCCCAGCAGGAAATTGAAATTCTGGTTGGCGGCGGAACTGATGCAGAAGTGGTGCGACTGTTAAAGCCTGCCGGAATACGAGAATTTCACGTTGGCAAAGCTGTTCGTGAAGGACAGGAGGTTTATGGCAAAGTTTTAACTGAGGAAGTTATAAGAATGAAAACACTTATTGAGAAAAGAATTGTTTGATTCTGACCTACTTAGCTTTAGAATGGACACGGCTTCATAACCCCTGAAGCTGAAACGCTACTTAAATTTATTTGCTGAGATGAAGATTGACGATTTTACAACGCGTCACGCTAAGCACATTGCGTCGTTATTCAAGGGCGTCGTAGAGCGATATGGAGTCACGGAGCGGCAATTTGCCGATCGTGTGGCAGCCATCGCTGTTCGCTCTGGCGAAGACAGCGGTGATTCCAAAGATTTTTTGGCCGGGATTAAAGCTGACGAATTGTGTCTGGCTATCGCCTGCGAAAATGGAGACAGCGCGGCTTGGGAGAAGTTTGAAACCGAGTTTCGTCACTCCATGCAAGGGGCTGCACGGTCACTGACCAAAGACGAAGCGGAAGCGGAAGACCTGGTGCAGTTTGTTTATGGCGAACTATTCGGCCTAAGAACCGATGGTGACAGTCGCATAAGCAAGTTAGCGCACTATTCAGGCAGAGGCAGTTTGGGCGGCTGGTTAAGAGCAGTGGTCTACCAATGCTTTATTGACCGCAAGCGTCAAACTGCACGCTTCGAACAGGTCGAAGATGCTTCAGAATTTGAGCGATTGGCCAATCAGGCTGCCCATAACGGCAACGGCTCGCTGCAGGTTCATCTGGCTGCGCCTGACGATATTGAAGATACTCGATTGCGACAGGCGACTGAAGAAGCCATGGCTACGGCTTTTGATGAAATGCCCCCGCGCGACCGGCTGATTTTGAACTATTACTACTTTGACGATCTGACGCTTCGCGAAATTGGCTTGCTGATGAATGTCCACGAAGCGACGATTAGTCGCTGGCTTGCCAAAGCGCAACGCGAAATCAAGCGCAAAACAGAAGAAGTTCTGCAACGCAGCTACGGCTTGCGACGGGCTGAAGTCGGCGAATGTATTCATATCGCTGCCCGGACAGAACTTGATGTTCGCAAACTGATTGGGGATGTCAAAAGTGTTGCCGCCGAGCGTGCGCCATAGAACTTCCATTTGAAATGGCTTTACCTCGCAAGGAATTCACCCATCGCACGTTCATAGTGCGGGCTTACAGTTAGAACCCAGAGTTTCGGGCCGCAAGAATTTACTCCCGGAACCTCAAACTCAGAAAATAAAGCAGTGGCACTCGAACAAAACAACACGGCGTTTGAATTTGAAACGATGTTGCGTCGTCAACTTTCCCAAAAGTCCGGGGCGCATAATTCGGTGACTGAAATTTGCGTCGGCTTCGATGCGGACTCAGCCAACGCATACCTGGAAAATGCGCTTGGCTCGGTGACGCGCTCCCGGTATGAATCGCATCTGGCGGGCTGCCCGCCTTGTCGCCAACATGTCATTCAGTTATCACGTTTGATTCAACTCCCGCAAACTGAGCCTCAATACGTTCCCATCATCAAACCTGCCAGTATTTGGTCTCATTGGAAATCGGTTGCAGCCGAATGGATGGAATGGCTGGATGCATCGCTTGGGAAACAAGGATGGGCTACTGCAGGAGTCGCGGCTGCGATTTTGCTTACCGTTGGATCGGTTCAACTCTGGCGGCAACAGCAGGCTTCTCAACAGCCTCATGAAGATTTGGTAGCCGTTAAAGACAAAGGTTCGGTACAGCCGGTGCCAGACATCTCAAACATTCCAGGAAATGCCTTTTCCGCACCAGATGCGGACAGTAATTCCCTTTACCCACGGAATGTCGCGATGGTCCAGGTTCCTAAACCGGAAGTCAGCCCTCATCCGGGCAGTTTTAATCAGTTGGGCACTAGCAACGGCTTTTCAGATAACAATTTCAAACTGAACGCTTTTACTTCCACTGTCAGTGGAGGCACTCCGCCTTCATTGCAGTTGAATGTCACGATGCCGCCATCTCCGCCACAATCGCAACCGTTGACTGGCACTTTAGTGTCTTCTACTTCAGGAAGAAGTACCGCCTTTGGTTCTCCAGTTCAGCCTGTAATGGCAGAACAAGCCGCTCCGGCACCACCGCCAGTTGAATTTCAAAAAAACGAAAGCGTAGTCGCGGCACATATCAATCCTTCGCCCAGCGATAACCCTATGGCGAAGAAGTCAAAAGATCCAAAGCCACCATCGCGCAGCGTGTTTGATAAAGCACTAAGCTTTATGCCGGCTCGCAAAGAAGAAGGCGAGCGCAAGTTGGAAGAAAAAGCTATTGAGCCGGATGCTCCCAAAGTATTGGCTGTTCGTCGTCGCGATAAGGTTTTTAATTACCAAGGCGGTTTCTGGGTGGACAGCGCTTACAAACCTGAGATGGCTTGGCGCGTGACGAAATTAACGCTGGACAGCGCAGAATTTGATCAAGTGCTTGCTACGGAACCTCTGTTGAAAGAATATTTTGCCCACGGCCCAGCAATCGTGGTCTGGAAAGACAAAATCTATAAATTAGTCAGCAAGTAAGCTGTTGGTCGAAAACAGTCGAAAAGCCAGAAGTCGCAAAGTCGCTTCTGGCTTTTTCTTTTTGCACGGTTTCTTTTCATCAGGCGTGCAAGCTCCTATAATTCGCCTGCCTGTCAAAACATTACATCCGCAACAGAAGTTCAACCCATTTTGAAGGAGCAAGTTCGTGAAGCGATTCGCCGTACTGTTTTTTTCCGCCCTGCTTTTGCCTGTTTTGTCGTTGCCGGTTTCCAACGCGCAACAAGTTCAGGTTTCCCCGAAACTAAATCCACAAATCGAAAAAATCATTGCTGAAATTTCCGCGAAAAATATCGAAGCCAGCATTCGCAAATTGGTTAGCTTTGGAACTCGACATACACTGTCTTCGCAGGATGATCCGAACCGCGGCATAGGCGCAGCGCGGCGCTGGATCAAAGCCGAAATGGATCGCTACAGCCAGGAATCTGGAGGCCGTTTGATCGTCACCGAAGATGAATTCATGCAACCGCCGATGCAGCGCGTTCCGAAAGAAACCAAGCTTGTTAATGTCGTGGCAACACTCCCTGGCACACAAGCGGAATCGAAGGACAGAATGTATGTTGTGAGCGGCCATTACGATTCCTGTGTCTGCTCGCAAGGGATGACCGACGCCGAAAGCGATGCGCCCGGAGCCAGCGATGATGCTTCTGGAACGGCGGCAGTGATGGAAATGGCTCGTGTCATGTCCAAATATCAATTCGATGCGACAATCGTCTTTATGACCGTTCCAGGCGAAGAGCAAGGTTTGCTCGGCGCTGCGCACTGGGCTGAAGAGGCCAAAAAGAAAAACTTGAATATCGCAGCGATGTTTACCAACGACATTATCGGCAACACATTCGGAGGCAACGGTGTCAAGGATAACGCCAGAGTTCGGCTGTTTTCCGAAGGCGTGCCGACAACCGAAACTGAAGCTGAAGCGCGTGCGCGCCAATCTGTAGGCGGAGAAAACGATGGTCCTTCGCGGCAGCTTGCGCGATACATCAAAGAAGTCGGCGAACGGTATATGCCAAATTTTGAAGTGACATTGGTTTTTCGCCGTGACAGGTATGGACGCGGCGGTGACCACAATGCATTTTTGCAACGCGGCTTCCCTGCTGTGCGGTTTACCGAACCCAACGAAGATTTCACTCGCCAGCATCAAAAAGTTCGTGAAGAAAACGGCATCAAATATGGCGACGTGTTTGAAATGTCCGACCCTGTGTATGTCGCGCAAGTCGCTCGCATCAATGCCATCGCAATGGCGAGCATGGCGTTGGCTCCTGCTCCGCCAAGCGATGTCAGATTCAAAACCGGTCGCCAGGAATACGACACCACCGTCGCCTGGCAGCCGAACAAAGAGCCGGACGTCGCTGGTTATAGAATTGTTTGGCGCGAAACGTATCAACCGTTCTGGCATCGCAGCATTGAAGTTGGCAACGTCGCCGAATTCATCATGAAAAGCCTGTCTAAAGACGATAACTTTTTCGCGGTCCAGGCCATTGATAAGGACGGCAACGCCAGCGTGCCTTCTTTCCCGCGTTCAGGCCAAAGACAACAACCACAACCGCCGCGATAAAAGATCAGAAGTTGAAAAATCGTTAGCAGGGTCTTTGCCATTTTATTTTTGATTCTTTGCAGTAGTCATCATTCCGTAGTTTCCTCACACGCGCCGCCAAATCAGCAGGCGCTGGTTACCTGAAAGCGCGTGCCCCTTTAATCGGAAGTTGCTTCAAGTAAGGAGAGTCAATATGGACGCTACTGCGTTGTTGATTTTTTTGTTGGTCGGAGCCGTGGCAGGATGGATTGCTGGAAATCTGATGCGCGGCGGCGGTTTTGGCCTTGTAGGCAATATCATCGTGGGAATCATTGGAGCTTTTTTGGGAAGTTGGCTGCTGGGCTTGTTGAAGATTTCAATCGGTTCAGGACTGGTCAATTACTTGATTACAGCAGTTATTGGAGCAGTCGTCTTGCTCTTTGTAGTCAGCTTAATCAAAAGGGCCTGATAAGGCTTGATTCTGACAGTTATCGGTTCCTGGAAGGCAAAGCCAGGAACCGATAATCGCAAAGTGGAGTTTTATGCAGTATCGAAAAGTTTGTTTGTCTTCTTTTTTGTCGCTGACTGTTTTCGCCAGCCTGGCTTTTGCGCAGGAATCATCCAAACCAAAGCGTCCGGTCAAAAATCCGCCTCAATATCCGAACATCATTGACCTGGACAGCAAGGACCAGAAACCGAAACCGTCAGCAGAGCAAAAACCCGCTGATCAACAAGAAGCAAATGCTACAGTTGATCCCAATGCCCTGACAAAAGCATTTATGATCATCGCGGATGAGCTGAAATCTCTGTCGCAGGAAGTGCGAACGCTCAATATCCGCCAGCAGTTAGAGATTGAATTGATGCGCCAGGCTCGTGTCGAACAGCGGGTTTCCAATTATGAATATCAGCTTCGCCCAATTCGCGAACGTATTGCCGCGCTTGAAGCGGAAGAACAATCCCTGCAACAGATGCT
>CAZXHW010000238.1:0-9983 GCA_964639915.1 uncultured Heliomicrobium sp. | reverse complement strand
GGTGTGCGAAAACGAATCTACGCGAGGCACTGCGCCAGTTTTCAAAATCCATTCACCTGTGCGGATGTGCCAGCCAGTGTCGCTATCCAGCAAAAAGCGGTAAGAGTTGGTAACCAGCACTTGCAGTACCAACAAGGCCGACAATCCACCCAGTGACGGCAAAATCCACCGGGCCAGGAATCCAATTTGTTTGTCACGTGCTTGACGGCGTTGCCGTCCTGCTTGCGTCATTTGATTTGCGTTATTCGTAGCACCATTTCCGCGAGGAAACCTG
The DNA here is from genome assembly GCA_964639915.1 of uncultured Heliomicrobium sp. Classification (GTDB taxonomy): domain Bacteria; phylum Acidobacteriota; class Blastocatellia; order RBC074; family RBC074; genus RBC074. Next base: position 9,709 of record CAZXHW010000238.1, on the reverse strand, counting down.
TCAGAGCTACAAAGTCTTTTTCAGCGTTGACCTTCTCGAACAAACTCAAGCTGATCCCCAACCTTGAGTTGGGCGCGGGAGATGGTATGCGCTGACATTTCCAGCACGCTTCGCGCTTCGCGGTGAGGGGCCGTTAAGCGAAAGGGGCGCATATTTTCAACCAACTTGACGATCCGCAATTCACGATCCAGGAAGATCACATCTATTGCGAAATGCATCCACCAAGTATGGACGCCATTGCAGGGGCGCAGCCACAGTGCTTCAGCGGGGGCGAGACGGCTGCGAGCAATCAATCCACGCAGCCGCGTAAAAAATGTGTTGGCAAGCATGACCTTTTCAGCCAAAAGCTGGCCAGTCACGCGGTGGTAAAACTTCATGTTTGAGGTTAGGGAAACCTAGGTGCAGTTGATTTCAAATTTGAGAGTTGAAATCGCCGCAAGTCCTAATCCCAATCATCATCTTTTTCTTTCATCCGGCGACGGACCACGATCACACTTAAAACTGCCGCGATGACTAAAAGAACTTCAATAATAACGTAGTTGACTGTTAAATCCGGTCTCTCTGATTCCTGTAAAAACAGAGCCGCCAAGATCTCCATCGGGGGGTCTCCTTGTTTCAAAAAAGATAAAAGTTATTTGGGTTAGTCAGATTGCAAAACTACTGGCTAATGAATCCGAATAGGTCATAAATTTTGATCAGCGCAGGTCCCATCAGCACGATCAAAAGCGCCGGAAAGATAAACAACAGCAGGGGGAAAATCAACTTAATGGCGGCTTTAGCGACCATCTCTTCTGCGCGCTGACGGCGTTTGGTTCGCATGGAATCGGCAAATACGCGCAAGCTGTCGGCAATGGAGGTTCCGAAGCGATCCGTTTGCACAAGCATGGCGACCAATGATTTCACATCATCCACACCGGTGCGGTCGCCCAGATTGCGCAATGCTTCGTCGCGCGGTTTGCCCGCGCGAATTTCACGGTTGGTGACGGCCAATTCTTCGGACAAGTTGGGATCAACCAACTCCATTTCACGGCCAACGCGATGCAGTGCTGCGTTCAACCCCAATCCCGCTTCGACGCAAACAACCATCAGGTCCAGCGCATCTGGCAAAGCGCGCGTGATCTTGCCTTTCCGTTTGGTGATCTGGCGCGAAAGCATAAACGACGGCATAAACGCGCCATAGCCAATGCCGACCATGGTCAGTCCGATCGTTCCCGTATCAATCGGTTTGCGCAAAATGACGGTCAGGAAAAAGAAGAGCGATGTCGGAATCAACAGCATAGAGGCCAACTGGACCGCTCGATAAACCGTGGCAGAGTTTTCGCTGTAATAACCGGCCTGGATCAGACGCTTGCGCAAGCGCCGCAAGTTTCGCGGTGATGGTTGCGGAACGAATTGCGCAATGGGTTTGGCAATGCGCTCAACAACTACAGAGGAAACATTTTGCTGAGGCGCTTCGTCAGCCGCGCGTGGATTGATTTCCCGCAGCCTTGTTTCGACCGGATTGACCGGACGAACAAAGAAAAAGTACGCCGCAACTCCCAAACTGACGATGGTCCCGAAAAGCGCCGAAAAGAAAAATAGTGCGTTGCTATCCATAACTTTAGCTTTCGAAAAGTTCTACTTGGTAATTCTGATTGGTTCTCAGTTTCTGCGTCCTGCGCGTCAAACTTCGATATCCACAATCTTGCGAATAATCAGCCACCCAACGATTTGCATCACCACGCCGCCACCAAGGATCCAATATCCCAATGGGTGCTCATACATTGATTTCATGTAAGTCGGATTGACCAGATTGATCCAGAAAAAGAGGAAGAAAGGCAGCGCGCTAACGACATACCCGGACAAACGCGCCTGAGCGGATTTGACCCGAATTTCACCCTGAATGCGGAAGCGCTCGCGAATGGTGTGACTGATGTTCCGCAGCACTTCGGACAAATTGCCGCCGATTTCGCGCTGAATCAGCACCGCGGTTACGCACAATTTCAAATCAAGAATCGGCACGCGTTCGCACATATTTTCGAGCGCCGATTTGATGTTCAAACCCAGATTCTGCTCTTCGTAGGTTTTGCCGAATTCGCGTGAAATCGGTTCCGGCATTTCTGTCGCAACCATTTGAAGCGCTGAACTGAAACTATGCCCGGCTTGCAGCGAACGAACCATTAACTCAAGCGAATCAGGCAATTGTTCCAGAAACTTATTGAACCTGCGGCGACGCTTGTTGGACACCCACATAAACGGAGCAATCATCCCGACAAGGGCCACGATAAACATCGCCATCAGCGAGCCGGAGATGAAGAATACCAGCAACCCTGCGATCAGGCCGCCAATCATGCTGTAAATGATAAAGCGATAAACCGTAATCTTGAGATCTGCCTGGCGCAGCGTGTTCTGCAGACGATTGAACACCTCAAACCGAATCAACGCCCGATGAAACATCGGCACGGTGCTTAGCAATTCATCTTTGAGCAGTTGCATTTCGCGCTGGCTGGCGCCGCCGCGTTCCTGCACCAATTGCTTCAACCGGTCGTCAATGCGTTTGCGGTATTGGTCCGTATCGCGGCTGACGAAAAAATAGAATGCCACGATCAAAAAGACTGCTGCGATAAGCGCCGGAAAAACAAAAACTACCAAATCCATATCATCCCCGTTTCACGGAAGTTCAGGCCCATTTCGCCAGCAGCGAACAACCCGGCTTCCGGTAATTCTTATCGTCCTCTCCAACCACTTTGAGTGACTTCGGCCGCCACACCGCGCGGCTCGAAAATATTGGGGGGCAGCTTGAAACCGTATTGTTCCAGTCGTTCGGAAAAGCGCGGACGAATTCCAGTCGGCTGAAATTGTCCCTGTACGTCCCCATTACGACCGATTCCGGTTCGAATGAAGCGGTAAATTTCCTGCATCGTGATGATTTCGCCTTCCATACCGATGATTTCCGAAACGCTCATCACTTTACGAGTGCCGTCTCCCATGCGGGACACCTGAACAATCAGGTGAATCGCGGAGCTGATTTGTTGACGCATGGCCTTGTCTGAAATTCTCAGGTTGGCCATGGCGATCATCGTTTCCAAACGGGAAAGAGCGTCGCGCGGCGTGTTGGCGTGGATGGTTGTCATACCGCCGTCGTGACCCGTGTTCATGGCCTGAAGCATATCAATGGCTTCGTCTCCACGGACTTCGCCGACGATGATGCGGTCTGGACGCATACGCAGAGAGTTTTTTAACAACGAACGCTGCGTGACTTCACCGCGGCCTTCAATATTGGGCGGACGAGTTTCCAGTCGAACAACGTGCGGCTGTTGCAGCAACAATTCCGCCGAATCTTCAATCGTCACCAAACGTTCGGCATCAGGAATGAAGGACGACAAACAGTTGAGCATCGTCGTTTTTCCGGCGCCGGTTCCTCCGGAAATCAACACATTGAGACGAGCCTTGACACAGGCCTCCAGCATTTGGGCCAGTTCTGGCGTTATCGCATTTAACCCAATCAGATCTTTGATTTTCAGCGGATCGGCTCCGAAACGGCGAATGGAAAGCATCGGGCCGTCCAAAGCCAGCGGCGGAATGATGGCGTTGACACGCGAACCGTCTTTCAAGCGCGCGTCCACCATCGGCGAAGATTCATCAATGCGTCGGCCAATGCGCGAAACAATACGATCAATGATCTGCATCAGGTGCGCATCATCGCGGAAGTTTATATCAACCTTTTCCAGCTTGCCGCGCCGCTCAATGAAAACACTGCGAGGGCCGTTGACCAAAATATCGGCGATGGTGCCATCAGCCAGCAGCGGCTCCAAAGGACCAAGGCCAAATAATTCATTCAGAACATCGGCTTGAATCTTCTCGCGTTCGACTCCGCTAAGCGGAGCATTTTCATCATCCAGAATTCTGGTGATGGCTTTTTTGACTTCCGAATGCGCGACAGCCTGATCCAATCCTTCCAGTTTGGAAAGATCTAGCCGGTTAATCAGCGTTCGATGAACTTTCGCCTTCAGGTCCTGCATTGCGTTCGTTTCCGCAGTTGCAGCTCCTCGCGGCGTAGTACCGTTAATCTGATCCTGTAATCTGCTTTTAATAACTGACATGGTTTTTTCCAGAGGGGGCTTACTTTACTTTTCGTTTGCCGGTTGCGGGAGGATGTTCCGGCTGTGACAGCAATGATTCAGGGCTTGGAACCGTCTGCGATTCATTTGTCCCTCAATTCTGGATTGGGGACTGGGGAAATCTTGATCAAATCACATTGGAGCTTGGTCTTCAGCAGACACTCTCAGCGCTTACCGCTAAAGATTGAGGTCCAGCCGCTGCGTTGGGGTTTCGGCGCTCCAGGCAACTGCTCAGATTGCGATTTAATACCGGTCAACTTGCTGGCTAAAACGCCGAAATCGTGAATCACGCGCGATTGCGTTTTCGACAAGACCAGCGGCTCGCCGACATTGATCGAAGCAATCGCGGCCTGATAATCGTTGGCGATGGTCGCAAAAACCTGCGTTTCTAAAACTTTCTCTACCTGCTTCAGATCGAACTCAGGCGTTTTGGTGTAGCGGTTGACGACCACCTTGATCCGGCTACGGTCGTATCCCAAGCGCGTGAAGATATCCAGCGTGCGACGAGCGCTGCGAATCGCCGGAATGTCCAGCGTCAACAGCAAAATCAAATCATCCGCTGCATCCAGCGCCGCAATCGTGTTTTCATTGAGCATTCGCGGCGGATCAATGACAACGTATTCGGTCTGGGCGCGCAGCAGCGCAATGGAGCGTGTCACGTGCTCGACTCTGACATCCTCGTCTTTTCCAATTTCCGTTGGAGCTGCCAGCAAGGTCAGATTCTTCGATCGCTGCGTTAAATAACTGGCGATCAATTGGTCATCCAACCGGTCGTAATTCCGAACTACATCATGAATCGAATAAATCGGTTCCAGCCCCAGATAAAGCGGCTGATCACCCGCCTGAAGATTCAGGTCAATAACGCAAGCGCGTTTGCGCGATAACCGCGCCAGACTCGCGGCCAAGTTTGCCGTCACAAATGTCGTGCCGCATCCGCCTTTGCTGGCGAAGACAGCCACCACACGACCCAGGTGCGACTCCTCAGGACGAACCACCGATTGTTCGATTTTTGCGAAAACGGCTGAAATTTCCGATTCAACCAACGGCTGACGCAGAAACTCAGTCGCTCCTGAACGGAAAGATTGCAGGATGACTTCCGGCGAATTGTCTTCGCTGGAACAAATTACTGCCGTATCCGGCAGTTCCTGGTGAATACGTTCGACAAGTTGGAAGGAGTGGTTTAATTCGCCATTCAACAACACCAAGGTGGCCTGTGGACGAAGCCGATTTAGTTCGTCCAATACCTGTGGCGCATTTGGCAATTCAGCCAGAATTGCGAGCGGAGTCTGGCTGGAACTGCGTAATCGCGTCCTCTCCTGCTGACTCAAACTTCTACCGATGACAACAACTGAAATTGCTTTCGACACTTACTTCAGTTCCTTGATTGAAACTCGACTTTGGATTTGCCCGTTTTTTGCATTTCGACAACGGGTGCGGAAACTGCCTGAAAAATTCAGGCCCTGATTGAAGGCAAATTATAGTCTCCGCTCTAACGAAACTCCATCGAAAATTCCCCACGAGCGCGCAAACGGCTCTCGCCCAGGCACAAAATTTCTCGACTTCTGACTGCTATCTCAACAACTGTATGGACATGGGCAGCCAAGTTTTCTTAAACACCGGATCGCTATCAATTGCCATATTGGCCGGATCTACAGGTGTTCCTCCGGAAAAAATCTCGCGAACAAAAAAACCGTATAGCGTTCCGTCATCACGAACATCTTGCACAAAAAGCATCCCGATGTTCGTTATGCGAAGCTGCGTAGCGTCAGGATTCCTGGCAAGCTCGACCGGGCTGAACATCATTACCGGAATCACCATTGGATTGGTGTTCGGAATCGGATAACTGCTGGTTTTGACATAGCGATAATTGTTTAGAAGCGTCAGGTCCACAAATTCGCTATCCAGCGTGTTTGTTTTTAGAGCCTGCAATCCAAGTCGGGCTTGGTCGTAAACCGATGTATCATCCTTGCTGTAAACCGTAATGTCCATCCCAACCCTGATCTTTCCGCAGTAGCCATATTTTGCTGCATCAAGGACGGAATAGCTATTCGTGATCAAACCATTTGAGGACACTGGCGGAAGAGTGGCCAGATTGGCGATGCGATAAAATTTGGGCTTGATTTCAATATATCGCCCCATGACAGTCTTGTTGATGTCAATATCGGAAATCAACTTGGTATCGCGCAACCCCGTGACATAACTGCCAACTCCACCGGCGTAAGCATCCAAATATGGCGGAGTGTTGCGTGCCCCAGCCGCAAACCGTGATCGGTAATAATCACCAAACTGTGTCGGCAATTCATCCGAACCGCGCGCCGGATCGCCTGCCCAATGCACGTTGTTGCTCGAATCGAAAAATGTATCAGGCACTACCACAGGCCCCCAACAAGCTCCGCCCAGCGTCGGGGAAATCCCGGCTCCGACCGCTCCGACACCGCCATCAACGGGAAATACCGTCGCTATCGCTGCCGCACCAATATTGAATCCGTTCAAACCGAACATTCCGGCAAACAGGGTTGGCACGGGAATCGTGGAATCCACTTTCACACGCGGCAATTCATCACCGTTCGTCTGCACCTGCACGTTGCCCGCTCCGATGACAATGTTATTGGCATTGGGCGCAGGATCGTCTTTTCCAGGATCAGCGTAGCGACGAACCTGATTGAACCCGGCATATTGAACAGCCAATTCTTGAGCCACTGTCTGCTGACGCGGTCCGGGCTCTGCCGATTCAATCGTCAGCCGCAAAGCGGATGCTCCCGCCAGCGCCGCGGCGTCAATGCCGTTTTGAAATTGACCACGCGCGCTAAAGGCAAATCCCAAATCAATCGAGAGCGCCAGAAAACCGATCATGACGGTAATCATCAATGCAGTCAGCATCATGATGACACCGCGCTGTCTTCGGTTTCGCGGATTATTCATTCCCCGGCCAACGTTGACACTACCTGATTTTTCGCCTGGTTTTGTAAAGATGCGTTTCATGGTTTCTTACCTCAAAACTGCGATCGCATCGCTTAAGCAGCGGCTGCAAGGAGAGGGATGCGGCTTGTCGCACGTCATCCCTCTTCGGCAACTATCAAAACATGGATTCATAACTCCGCCAGATAGCCACAAAGCTACGGCTTTTCGTTATTTTGCGGCGGCGGGTTCTTTGCTTCGGACTTCTCAGCATATGGCTTCGCAGGTTCTGCCTTGCCAGTCTTCCCGTTTTTTACCACCGGCACATCAGCGCCCGTTGGACCAACAGGTGCTGACGTAACCACAGTGGGAATAATAATTGGGTTTACTGTGGAACTGATGTTGGCGTTCTCAGCTTTTTCAGAACTGGAAGTCGCACTACCAACTGGAGCAGTAACCTGACCAGAAGTCGCTTTTTGCGAACCGTTCTTTTGCGAATCGGTTTGCTTACGGCTCTGATCGTCAAGCTGTTCCCCTGCTTTGCGTGGAACTGAATGACCAGATTGTCCTTCAATCTGTCCCGCTGGCGAACTGGTTTGATTCGGGGTGATCGGCTTCAGCTCACTGACGCCAGGCAGTCGGGGCAATTGATCCGGATTGAGCGGCTCAACCAGTTTGACCGTTGCCAGGAAGAGCAGTTCAGTTTCGTTGCGCTGGAAGCTGCGGCTCTTGAACAATTCGCCGAGAATCGGAATATCGCCCAGCAATGGGATTTTCGACAAATTGACTCGTTCGCTGTTATCAATCAAACCAGCCAGCGCGAAGCTTTGTCCATCTCGCAATTCCAAGGTCGTCTTTGCCCTGCGGACTCTCAAGCCAGGAATGACAATACTTTGCAGAGTAACGGCGGAAGCAAAATCCAGACTGGAAACTTCCGGCGCCAGTTCCAGGCGAATATGGTTTTCGTCAATAATCGTGGGTGTGAAATCCAGCTTGACGCCGAACTCCTTAAATACAATTGTGATCGCAGACTGCCCGGCATTGACGGATTGCAAAATCGGAATTGGGAACTCACCACCAGCCAGGAAACTGGCTTTTTGTCCGTGCATCGCAATCAGGTTTGGCTCAGCCAAAGCTCTCACGGCACCCCGTGAATGGAGCGCTCGGATAAAAGCTGATGTTGCTGCATCATTACCTGCGTGCCCCAGAAACAGATTTAAGGTCGAAGCCACACCAAAAGCCAGAGCTGTTGCTGGATTCGCACCGTAACCCAAGGTCGCCGAATTCAATGTGCCAGGGCCACCAGAGCTGATGTAAGCCGGGAGCACATCGTTGGCAATGCCATAAGCCGTTGCGACTTCGCGCAAAACCTGCCGGTTCACTTCAGCAACACGAATTTGCAATTGCACTTGCGCAGCATCCAGGACGGGAGCTTTGAGCAAATTCGTCACCTTTAACCCGGCGGCTTCAATAATCTTTTGCACTTGATCGGCCAATTCCGGCTTAGTCACGCTTCCGGAAAGAACAACGGAGCTATTTACCTGGCTGAGCTGAATATTTTCCTTTGGGAACAAAACCTTGATCTGGTTATCAATCAGCGAAAGGTTGGTCAACACATAAATGTCGAACGCAACCAAGCGCTCAGGATCGCCTTCTTTCTTTTTTGCCCAAGCTACTAAATTGACTTGGCCGAAGGTGAGGCCGTTGACAATTGCCTGGCGAAAATTGATCGGAATCACCTGTGCGATCTTTTCATCCGAGATGGCAATCCGCTCGTAATCGGCATCAAATTCGATGACGCGCGACTGCCCTACCTGCACATCAATTTTGACCGGCTGGCCGTTATTCGTGAATGAAGCCTGGATCATTCTCTCTTGCGCGTTAGCGAAGACGCCCAAAACCACAAGCGCCATGGCAGCAACCGCCAGCCTGAGAACGGGTTGAACTTTGAATTGTTGAAACAGATTTGTCATGTCGTCTCCTGAAATATCGGCTGTCAAAAACTTTCCTATCCACATCGGCATTTTGCCGATTTCAGCCTGTGGGGGACGGGTAAATTATTTTAGGGCACCATCTCGATTCTGGACCGCTTTGTGCCTTCAATCAGTTCGATCGTCTTTTCCAGATTGACCTTTTTCACAGGCGGGCCTTGCGGTTGCTGCTGTTGATTGGGATTGTTGAGATTAATTGTCCAAGGTTGAACTGTTGGCATTGGTCGCGCCGAACTGCCGGCTCCTTGACGCGTTCCAATCATTGAGCGTTGCTCAAGAGCAATATCATCCAATACATCACGCTTGGTCGCCCCAGGAGTCTTCGGCAAATCCTGGTCTGTGGAGTTGCGAATCGAAAGCTGTAATTTGCCTTCCGCTTCGGCAAGCTTCACTTTTTCCGCCTGTCCCGGAGTCAGTTCCATCGTGACAGTGTTAACCAATGCGGGTTTGCCGTCTTTGTTCGTTTCGTTTTTCTGCCCGCTGGCCAACACGCGAACTTTCTGCAGAATCACTTTCGACACTGGCTTTGCACCTTCAAGCTGCGGACTCATAATCGCAATCACGTCAACATAGGCTCCCGGCGAAACAAAACCGGCCACACCACTTGCTTCGTCAACGCGGACAGAAACCGAGCGCATTCCTTCCGTGATGGTTCCTGACAACCCTGGCAACGCGCCAATGCCAGCCAATTGTTTACCAAGTATCACCATCTTCCCTGAA
>CAZXHW010000237.1:0-10002 GCA_964639915.1 uncultured Heliomicrobium sp. | reverse complement strand
GCGTCAGATAGCCTTTGCGATGCATTCGGTCGAGAGTTGTCAGCACTGTGGTGTGCGCGATTTGACGGCGCTGTTGCAAGCGTTCCTCAACTTGGCAGACAGTCAACTCCGGCTCGCGCCAGAGCAGTTCCATCACAGCCGTCTCAAGCTCGCCAAGCACATGGCCCGCACCGCGAGCATTCGGCTTGAAACCGCGTAAAGTAATCTTCGGGCGTATCCGCATAGTCACGATCCTTCTTGTTCCAACTACAGCGATGATTGGCAGAGTATACGCACTCTCCAACTACTGTCAATAGTTGTTGCTGGCGATGTTGATGTGTATTAAGGCACGCTCAAAACAGGTTGCGTTAACTGACTCGGCTCTGGTTCGTGTGTCGGCTCGCGCGGCAAGATGATGGTGAAGGATGTCCCGGTACCGAGTTCGCTACTGACCAAAATCTGCCCGCTGTGGTCTTCGATCAGCTTCTTCGTCAGCGGCAGTCCCAGCCCGATGCCCGTATCTTTAGTTGAAAAGTATGGCTCAAAGATTTGCCCCAAGGCTTCGGGCGCGATACCAGGCCCGGTGTCCGCGAATTCGATGCGGATGTTGTTCTCTTGTGGCTGCAGAGTGATCGTGAGTTCGCCGCCGTCTTGCATCGCCTGGACGGCGTTGATGGCGATGTTCGAGAAGCAGGTCTTGATCTGCTCTGCGTCGGCACTCAGTCGCGTGTCGAGCGGATCGCCCTCCTCTCCGCCACCCACCCCTCGCACGCTGACGCGCACACTCTGCTGCTCGGCCTTGGCGCGCACGAGGCCGACTACATCTTCAACCAGTTCCCGCGCGTCCAACTCGCGCAGTTTGAGACGCGCCGGGCGACCAAAGCTCAGGAAGTCGCTGACCAACTGATTGAGCCGCGCAATCTCGCCTTTGATGTTGTCTATGAGCCGCGTGTAATCGCCCCGCGCGGCATTGGCTGCCGGGGCGAAATTCTCGCGCATGTGGTCAATCGAAAGGTTGATGAAGCTGAGCGGGTTGCGAATCTCGTGCGCGATGCCGGAAGCCATACGCCCGACCACAGCAGAGCGTTCGGCGCGCTGAAGTCTTTCTTCCAACTCTTGTTTGGTGCGCAAGCCTGCCAGCATTTCGTTAAAGGTTCGCCCAAGGCTGCCCATCTCGTCGCGGCGTTTGATTGTTACAGTGAAATCGAAGTCTCCTGCCGAGACGCGTTGCGCCGCGTTCATCAACTCGTTAACGGGGCGGGTGAAACGCCAACTCGCTACGGACACGGCGACGAGCAGCAGCAGGCTGAGCACGGTGATCGCGATCCACCGCTCGCGGTCTTCCTCGCGCACGATGTCGTCGAGCAGGTGTAGCGAGGAGACGATGACGACTCGGCGTTTACCTTTTTCGGTCTCCACCGGGTAGCTGAACACCTGCTCCAACTTGCGGCCAGCGGGCACGACGTTGGGCACCGGCTTGGGAAAGAGCGCGGGCGTCAGGTCGCCAAGCGCCTGCTGAATCGGCTTGCCGACATCGGCGCGTTCCGAGCTGTCTATCACACGCCCGTCCTGGCTGGTGACGAGGATGCGATGAATGATGTAGCTCTCGTCCAGGCCGACGCGCAGCCGTCCATCCCGTTGGATCAGGTTAAAAATGTACTCGCCGCTGGGGAACGAGCTTTGTGCCAAGTCTACTGCCAGTGATGTATCCCGGTTGTGATCGGCCACCAACTGCGTGATGCGCCCTTCGGTGTGGCGGTTAATGAAAAACAGCACGAGGATCGTAACCAGCAGCACCAGCATCACAAAGATTACGATCCGCGCGCGAAAACTGAAGAACAGGTTGAATAGACTGCTTTCCATCATCCCTCCTGGCGCTCATTATGCATCATCGGTTGAGCCGTCGCCGTGCGGCACGGATGATCCATATGCCTTCCGGAGAGATTGGCGGGGCCCTCGCATGAGAACGGTGTCAGAGCATTGTCCAGACATCCGATGGAGTCCTCTCGGATACTCCCCATACTCAGGCCCCAGAACTTTTACACAGCAGAGGGCGGTCGACAGGATACTGCTGATGCTCTTTCCAAATGTCTCGCTCATTTCTCCCAACCCGGACAAGCCTGAAAGCGCGAAGGTGACGCAGGCAATTGAGCAGGCGTTGAAGTAGAGCAAGCAACGAAAACGAGAGCGGTGAAGGTGAGTGGGTTTGATCTCTATTCGCCTTCGCCGATCAGGATTTTGGGTCGCCTGAAGTTTTACAGCCATCGCCGGACTTGGCTGCGATACTTTTCGTATTCTGAATTGTGCAACCTGCTCAGATGCTCTTCTTCCAGCCGAACCTGAATCTGAATCAGCGCGACTCCAAGCCCGACAATCAACAGTGTGAGTGCATTCGGCGCGACGAAAAACAATCCTAGCAGCGTAGCCATCATGCCCAGAAATATTGGATTGCGCGACAAGCGAAAGATGCCATGCCGCACCAGCGCGGTTTTGCGCTCAGCGTCAATGCCGATGCGCCACGATGCGCCCATCTGCGCCTGCGCCGCCGCCGTCCAGACGAATGAAGGAAGCAACAACAGCAGCCCAATCACTTTCAGCACCGGTCGTTCCAACCAATCAATTGGCGCAAGGTAGGAATACGACCTGCCCGCAAGCGCATAAACCAGCACCGCCCCGGCCGTCGCGGCGAAGACCAGCTTGAAAATCCATCCGATTAAATCGTGCGCGTTGTCCGTGCGGCTGAAGACCACCGGGTTGACGCCCGTCCGCTTCCACACAAGATATGAACGCCATAAAAACGCGACGGCAAAATAAAACACGAAATAAACAGGCAGAAAGACTCGCGTGAATGTCTCCAGTTGCATCGCTCTCCTTGCACAGCCAGACCATAATTTCAAACCAAACCGAACCGGGACTGGCTATCTTGTTTCCCTCACGACTGACGATTGAGCCGTCGTCCTGCGGCCCGGATGGGCCGAGTGCTTCCCGCCTAGCCACCAGGACAGCAAAAGAAAGAGGATTATCCCGATGACAAAGTAGATCAGTGCCCCGTCAGTCGAGAATTCCTCCCTCGACTCGACCAGTCCCTCCGTCGCCCACAGCAACGGCGCCGCCATCAAGAAGGTGATCGCTATGTCAAGGTCAACACCGGCACGCCACCAGAGAGAAGTCACCCCTGCCGCCGTGCCGACAACGATCAAGACGGACAATAGAGCAATGGTAATGACTGCCCTGTTGCGCGATACCTCTGTGCGGCTCATTACGCTAGCGGCGAGCAGGCCGATAGCCAGGGCTTCGACAGCGAAGGTTGTAGTAAGCAACAGCCCCTCTCTGAAACCGGCGACGAAGCCGCTGCCAATAAGTAAGCCTGCGACCAGCGCCTGAACGGCATCCCAGCCAAGTGCCGACAACCGCTGTCCCGCCCACCGCAAGCCTGCCATCAGAACTCCGCCGATGGTGACTGCCAATAACCCCTTGGCGGAGTGGCCGAAGAGAAGGTCAGGAAGTAGTTCATAAGCCATAACGCCGAACAGCGCGCCAGCGGCTAACTTCCTCACCCCGCCAAGCAAGCCGGGGGTGGGTGGCTTATAGAAAAACGTAATACCGCCGATCACGGCAGCAGCGGCGGGGATAGTCGAAAAGATCAGTGCGTTTCGCAGTGAGTTGTCCATCACAGGTCACCTTTCCTTGCCGGGGTTTCCAGCGAAGCAGTTGGATTGAATCGTGCCAGGCGGAGACTGTTGAGGATCACCAGCACCGTCACGCCCACGTCGGCGAAGATCGCCAGCGCCAGGCTGCTGATTCCCGCCAGCGCTAGACCGACAAACAGCAGTTTCGTCGCTACAGCCAGCGCAGTATTGAGCTTGATGGTTGAAATGGTCTGACGCCCAAGTACGACCAGAAAGGGAATAATCTCTAACCGGTCATTGAGAATCGCAATTGAAGCCGCCTCAATTGCCGTGTCGCTGCCCGCCGCACCCATTGCAATGCCGACGCTCGAGAGCGCGAGTGCGGGCGCGTCGTTCACGCCGTCCCCGACCATCGCCACCGCGCCATACCGTTGCGTTAGTTCCTTGATGGCGTCCGCCTTGTCTTCGGGCAGCATCTCGGCTTTTACCTCGCGGATACCCACCGCAGCGGCGACCGCCTGCGCGGGAGCGCGGTTGTCGCCCGTCAGCATTATCGTTTCAATGCCCAGCCGCGTCAGTTCGGCGACCACACCTCTACTCTCCGGCTTCAACTCGTCGGTAACGGCGATGATGCCTTCGACCTCAGTGGCGCTGCTGATCACGATCGAGGTCTTTCCCTCGCGTTGCAGGGCATCCACGCGGGCGACGACCTCATCCTGAACCTTATGCTCTTCGGTAATGAACGGCAGCTTACCGATGCAGTGGTGCTTGTCGTAACAGACGACGCAGTCGGCCTTGACGCCTTTGCCGAGCACCGCCTCGAAGTTCTCCACTCCGTGGGGCGTGACGTTCTCCGCGCGCGCAGCCTCGACGATTGACTGCGCCAGCGGGTGCTCCGAGTAGCTTTCGATGCCGGCGGCGCAGGCGAGCAGGTGCTCGCGCGTGCTCGCGCCAAAGGGGATCACGTCAGTGACCTTGGGCTTCCCGTAGGTCAGCGTGCGCGTCTTGTCCATCGCAATCGCACGCACCCGCCCGATGGCCTCGATATATTTGCCGCCCTTGACGAGCGCGCCGCGCGCTGAGGCGTTGCCGATGGCCGCATAGATCGAGATCGGCGTCGAGATCACCAGCGCGCACGGGCAGGCGATGACCAGCAGGGTGAGCGCCTCGCGCAGCCACGGCTCGAACGGCTTGGCGAAGAAGAGTGTGGGCACAATCGCCAGTAACACTGCTATCAGCATGATCGCCGGCGTGTAGTAGGCGGAAAACTTCTCGATGAACTTCTGCGTCTCGGCCTTCGTCTTGGTCGCGGCGAAGGTCGTCTCGATGATCTTGGCGAGCGTCGTGTCGGCGGAGAGTTTCGTCACGCGCGCTTCCAGGTAGCCCTGTAGGTTGAGCGTTCCCGCGAAGATCAGGTCGCCAGCCTGCTTGTCCCTGGGCAGCGGCTCGCCCGTGATTGTGGACTCATCCACGGATGACGAGCCGGAGGTTACTTCGGCGTCGAGCGCGATCATGTCCGAAGGCTTGAGGATGAGGACATCGCCGACAGCCACTTCAGCAACCGGGATTTCCTTCGTCCCGCCCTCGGCTTTCACCGTCGCGGTCTTCGGGGTGCGGTCAACGAGCGCCTGCAACGCCGACTTGCTCGTCTGGATGCCGAACTCTTCGAGCCGCTCGCCGAGCGCGAAAAGTACGATCACCACTGCCGCTTCTTCGTACTGGCCCAGATAGAACGCGCCCGCTACGGCGATCACCATCAGCAGGTTGATGCTCTTGAAATTGAGCTTCGCGAGCGCCTTCAGCCCGTTGAGGATCGTGCGCCAGCCCACGGCCAGAATAACTGCCGCAAAGAAGGGCGCGCCAACCAGCGGCGGCAGGTGCCACCCGGCGAGCGAGAGAAACTCAAAGACGCCGACCAGCGCGACGCTCAACAGCAGCCAGCGGAACTTCGCATCCCGCCACAATAATGATCCTGTTTTTTCTATTTTCACTTCGGTCATAAATGTTCCCGCGCATTAAAGCTGCGTCTAGTGTTTGGCGGCAGGAAGCCCGGAGCATTCGCAGCCGCTCAAGCAAGCATCTCGATCACGATTAAGGCGACGAACCCGACGAAGAACATCGCCGTCAGTTGCGGCGTCTCCGGCTCCTCGTGCGCCTCGACCAGCAGTTCCTCGGTCACCAGATACAGCAGGGCCGCCGCCCCGAGTGAGAGCACCAGTTCCAGGGCGGAGCCGGAAAGCCCTTTCAGCAGGCTCGCGCCGGCTGCCGCACCCGCGAGCAGCAGCAGGGCCGCCCCAAAACTCATCGCGATGATTTTCCTCCGCGTGGCTCCGGCCTTGCCGAGCGCAGCCGCGCCGGAGAGGCCGAGGAAGAGCACCTCGATGGTTAGGGCCACGGTGAGCAGCACTCCTTGCTTGGCGCCCGCGGCAAAGCCGACGCCAATGAGCAGGCCGTCAATGACGATGTCAACGGCAAGGGTAAGGAGCAGTCCGGTCGGCTGTTCGACCTCGCTCACCTTGGTCTGCCCCATGCGCTGGGCGATCCATTTCAGGCCGAGCATCAAGCCGATTCCGAGCGCAAAGCCGCTGACCGCCGCCACCGGTTTCCGCTCGTGCATAATATCCGGCAGCAACTCGCTGGCCACCGCGGCGAAGACTATGCCCGCCGCGAAATGCTGGATGGAACTGCGCAGCTTCGGCCCCGGCGCGCGGAACGCAGCCGCCACACCGCCCAGGAACACAGTCGCTGCCGGAATCAAGGCATAAAGCAAGATGCCCAACACTATTTCCATTACGGGTTCCCACTTTGACCTTTAACGAACCGCTGCCCGCGCGTTAAAGGTGCGTCTCGTGCTTGGCAAAATCGCCGCGCTCTATTTGCACCGTGACGTGGCTGATCTTGAAATTATTCGTTACGTGATCGTGCAGCCGCGCTAGCATCTCGTCGTGTCCCGCACCTTCGGACAGGACCGCGTGGAAGCTCGCCGCGTTCACACTCGAAGTCAAAGACCAGACGTGCAGGTCGTGCACCGCAGCGACTCCCTGGACTTGCGACAGACTTTCTCTCAGTGCGGCGAGATTCACGTCCGACGGCGTCCCTTCGAGCAGCACGCCGACCGCGTCTTTGAGCAGCGCCCAGGTGCGCGGCAGGATGAACAGACCGATGCCGGCGGAGATGAGCGGGTCGGCGTAATACCAGCCGGTCGTCAGCATAATCACCCCCGCCACGATCACGCCGATCGAGGTCAGCATGTCGGAGAGCACCTCGAAGTACGCGCCCTTCATGTTCAGGCTCTCCTGCGAGCCGGAGCGCAGGATGTACATGCCGATTAGATTGACGGCCAGGCCAACCGCCGCCACGCCGAGCATGGCCCCGCTCTCGACCTTCGGCGGGTCAAGGAATCGCTTGTAGGCCTCGTAGAGGATGTAGAACGAGATCAAGATCAGCACGACGGCGTTCGTCAGTGCGGCGAGAATCTCGAAGCGGTAGTAGCCGTAAGTCCGTTCCGGCGTCGCCGGGCGCTCGGCGAATCTGATCGCCAGCAGCGCCAGCCCGACGCCCGCGACGTCCGTCAGCATATGCCCAGCATCGGCCAGCAAGGCGAGGCTTTTTGTCAACAAGCCTCCGATGACCTCGACGATCAGGTAAAGACTCGTCAACCCGAAAACGATAGCGAGACTACGTTTATTGCGGGACCCTGCGCTTTGGACGTGGTCGTTTCCCATTTTTTCTCCCTTATGATTACCGGTCGTCGCGGTGCCAAAAACATTTGCCGCACATGAGATTGGCAAAACTGCGGCTCCGATTCAGTAGGCTCCTGGCCATAATCCTGATGACGCGGTTGTTGGTTCTGCTCTCGATGCGACGGATCAACTTATGAACCACGCGTCAGTGCAGGCTCTTGCAAATTGTGCTCGCGGTTCGCGCAGCTCAACATGAATAGTTGCTTCGTAATTTTCTGGCCTCACTCTCATAGGGCCGTCCTCACCTCGGTAACCTTGATCGAATCAATAACCCGCCGAGCGGCTTTCGTGGCAGCGGGGTAAGAAGACTGGTGAGAGACGAGCACCTGCCACAGTCTCGGTCCTTCGCTGAGCAACAAAGCGCGAACCTGCTGCGGCTCGCCGTTGCGCTTGAAGGTGCCGGTAACCAGAACCCCGGACCGCCCCGAATGTTTAGTCCGACTAATGGTTTCCTTGTATTCCGCTACCTCCCCGGACACTTGCAAAATCCCAGGCAAAGCCCGCGTTGCCTGCTCAAGGTCGGCGGGCACATCTTCGCGGTACAACACACTCCCTATCACTACCCTGAACTCTTTGACTGAAACCTGGTAGTAATCCGTCTGCTTAACGTTTGTGCCGGGAGCGGGCGCATCCGTGCCGCCTAGTTGCGGCTCGCCGGGGAGCAGTAAGGAAAGCCCTGATTGACCCGGCGAATACGACTTCCATTCGGCGTCCATGAGCGGAAACTTTCTCTTATGTATAAACTCGTGAACCGCGAAGCGGATGAGGAGCGGCACGGAGATCATTAGCGCGACCAGTAAAAGTGGTCCCCGCAGTTCCGGCCGGATTAGCTTCCGCGCTTTCTTCTGCTGTTCCTTCTGATTGTGTTGCGACTTGCGTTTCCGCATAAATCTTGAATCCCATCGCTGCAACTCGCCTCCTCCACTCGCGTTCGCGTGAAGGTCAACTCCCGCGCCACCAGTGGCTCTCGCCACAGGCTTCAGGCGCCGTACATCAGGTTGCAAGTAGCCGTTACTCAGGCACAGCAACTCCGGCATTTTCATGCGAAGTACCGGAGGCAACACATAGGAAAGGCGCGGCATAACTAGGCGGGGATTGCTACTTCGCCGCGCCGTAATCCAGCCCAACTTGCCGTTACCGTTTCTCCATCCTGGGTGGCTTGGCAGTCGGCGTCCGCGTCTGGTACTTGTGCGCGTACTTGCCATCAATCGTCCGTTGAATCTCTGCCGCCGGTTTGCCATCGTGAGACATCGTCATCGCGTCACGCGCGACGTCGAGGCATATGTCTCAGGTAAATCCCATCCCGTCCCAATGCGGTCTGCCGTCCGTCGTCCGGTCTATGACGAAGCAGTCAAGTACGCTCTTGTGTCCGCCGCTTTCACAGCCGCAGTAGCAAGGCGCGTATTGCAGGACTTCGGGGCGGCGCGCGGCGAAAGCATACATCGCCCGCACCTGTTCAAGTGGTTTTGCGGGTGTTCCCGGACTCGGCAGCGGCGGCCAGGCCGGGTCCCAAGCAGTGTCTTTTATGGCCTGCTCCGACAACTGCGGCGCCACTGTGCTCTGCGCTGACGGCGATTGCGCTTTCTGCACTACGCCCGAGGTCTGATCTGGCTTAACCTGACTGCACGAGGTAAGCAGGGCGAGCGCGAGCCAGAATACCGGCGCGACAACCGCAAGTGGGGCTGGGCGATGCCGTCGCTTTTCGTGCGACCGGTTGGCACCGGCCTTTTTCATATGCTTCTCTGATCCTTGGTGAGTCAATGCGTTCTCCTTACTCAGTTTGTAATCAGACTTGCAGCAGCATTTGCACCAGGGACTTCCTCAACTCTGAGGCGATGCGGACAAGATTGAACTACAGAGCCAAAGTTTCATCACGGCGACTTTTTGCCCACTGCGATTGTCTTTTTGTGAAATGCCTCGACTAGGCGATCACTGATTTTACCCAAAGTATGAATCTTGAAGGGGCCAACCGCCGACCGGGCATAAGCGGTCTCGCGCAACACTTCGATCCCGATTTTGTTGGGGTACTGAAGATATTTTTTAGGGGCCAGCGCCAGCCCATCGGCCACGTTTCCGTCAATGAAAACCAGAAACACAAAATCGGCATCACTGACTTTCTCCACAACTTTGTAGACCCGCCGTTCCTCGAATTCTTTTCTGACCCGCTGCTCGACCGGCTGGTGGCGATTAATGAGGTTGCTCCTAAAAGCAGGATCTGAACTGCTAACTACAGCGTGCGCGATATTGTAGTACCCGGCGATATAAACCGACTGCCCGGATCGGAAAGTGAAAGCCGCAGCCGCCAGTTTCTGGTCGTTGCTTTGAGCGTGAATACCGAACGAGGCCGATACCACGACGAAGACCACGAAATAAAATTTCCGTTTGTACATGGCTCTCTCTTTACTGAAGATCTACGTTCCACTAGGCCGCTTCGCCCCGCGGCAGCCTTGCGCGAGCGACTTCCTCAACCCTGAGGCGACGCGACAAGATTGAACTATGCGGCCAAAGTTTCATCACGGCGATTTTTTGCCCCCTGCGATTGTCTTCTCGTGAAATGCCTCGACCAGACGGCCGCTGATTTTACCCAAAGTATGAATCTTGAAGGGGCCGACCGCCGCCCGGGCGTAAGCGGCCTCGCGCAACGCCTCGAT
>CAZXHW010000236.1:0-10114 GCA_964639915.1 uncultured Heliomicrobium sp. | reverse complement strand
CGATGCCGTACGAGCGCTCATCAACAACCCGCGCCTGACCCGGATGCCGGGGCTATGATGCCCTTCGTGACAGACAGTCATGTTTGATTCAATCCAAGGAGAAGTTCTTATGATCAAAAAGTCATTGTTGATGGCCGTCGCGTTTTTGTTGTTTGCTTCAGTGACGGTGTCTGCTCAGGACGGAAAGAGTCTTGCGCATCCTGGTTTGATGAAGGTTTACGAAGACTGGAAGCAAAAACAATTGATTGACAAAGCCGAGTTGCCAGAACATCTGGCCATGGCGGTGGTTTCTCAGCGGATTGATGGCGGCAGCGCCCAACTGGATTTTGCGCTGATCAGCAAACTCAGCGACGACAAGCTTGGCAACGAATTGACGCTGGAAATTCAGCCAATGATTACTATCCGCGACGCTGATGGAAAGCCTGCTGATTCTCAAGCAGTCGGGATCGCAACCAGAACCTCCATCACCGCCGACGAAACAGGAAATCTGAATTCTCCCACGACAGTCAGTGTTTTGGTTGCAGCCGACCCGCGGGCCGATGCCGTGATGGTCAAATGGGTTTTATCCAAGCGTCTGACTGACGAGAAACAGACTTTTTCTCAGAACACAATGCATTTGCTTTTGGGCGAAACTCCCAACTCAACGCTGATGGCAATTGTGAAGGCGAAATCCTCAGAGCAATAAAACCAACTCCGAGACCATTTTCGACAAAGAGCCTGGCTTGAGTTCAATCTCACCAGGCTCTTTAGTTATTTGGCTCAATTCGGTTGCAGTCTTCCCAGCAGCGATTTCAGTTCAGCGAAAACTTGTTTGTCACTTATCTCGCCCGCTTCCAGCTTCAATTTCAGCACGCCAGTTGGCGAAAAGCTGGCGGCTTTATTTTCTTCCAGCAGCTTCATCAAGTTTTCAGGATCAATTTTGGCTTTTTCGCTGAGCTTAAGGGAAAAGGTGTCTTTGATCCGGTCAATCGAAACGATGCCCAGGGATTCGGCAGCGCGGCGAACGGCGGCGTATTCGAATAGGTTTTCAACCGATTCCGGCATGCGTCCATACCGGTCACTGATCTCTTCGTGAATGCGCGCCAGTTCTTCGTCGCCACTGGCCGAAGCGATACGTTTGTACGTTCGCAATCGGTGGCTCATGTCGAAAATGTATTCGTCGGGGATTCGGACGTCTGCGCCCAGGTTTAGCTGCGTGCTGAAATCTTCTTCGATTTCTTCACCGCGAAGTTCCTGAACGGTGCGTTCCAGCATGGTGCAGTAAAGATCAAAACCGATGGCGTCAATGTGGCCGGATTGCTGGCCGCCAAGCATATTGCCGGCTCCGCGCAATTCCAGATCAAGCGCGGCAATTCGGAAACCAGCACCGAGATCGGAAAACTCTCGAATCGCGGCCAGCCGTTTTCGCGCAATGGGCGTCAGTTCACGTTCGGAAGGAATCAGCAGGTAAGCATAGGCTCTGCGGCTCGCTCGCCCGACTCGGCCACGCAGTTGGTAAAGCTGCGACAAGCCGTAGGCATCAGCTCGGTTGATGATGATTGTGTTGGCGCGCGGAATGTCTATGCCGTTTTCGATGATGGTGGTCGCCACTAGCACGTCGTATTTGTAATCTACGAAATCCAGCACGGCCTGCTCCATCTCTTTTTCGCCCATCTGGCCGTGCGCGACGATGAAGCGCGCTTGCGGCACGAAACGTTGCAACAGCGAAGCGATTTCGTTGATGGATTCGACGCGGTTATGGACAAAGAAAACCTGGCCTTGCCGCTGCAACTCCTGTTCGATGGCGCTGCGGACAATCTGTTCGTTGAACGGCACGACGTTCGTTTGAATCGCCAGACGGTCGCGCGGTGGAGTTTCGATCAACGACATATCGCGCAAACCAAGCAGCGACATGTTCAGCGTTCGCGGAATGGGCGTGGCGCTCATCGTCAAAACGTCAACGCGCTTTTTCAAATGCTTCAGCCGCTCTTTGTGCGCGACGCCAAAGCGCTGCTCTTCATCAACCACGACTAACCCCAGATCTTTGAAGACTAGATCGCGCGACAAAATCCGATGCGTGCCGATGACGATGTCCACTTTTCCTGCTTCGACGGCTGCGACGACTTCTTTTTGCTCTTTGGGAGAGCGAAACCGCGACAGCAATTCGATTCGCGCGGGGAAGGCTGCAAAGCGCGAGCGGAAATTTGAAAAGTGCTGATACGCCAGCACCGTTGTCGGCGTCAGCACGGCGACCTGTTTTCCTTCCATGACGGCTTTGAACGCTGCGCGCATCGCCACTTCGGTTTTGCCGTAGCCAACATCGCCGCACAGCAACCGATCCATCGGCGTCGGTTGTTCCATGTCCTGCTTGGCGTCTTCGATGGCTTTGGCCTGGTCAACTGTTAGTTCGTAGGGGAAGGCGGCTTCAAATTCCTGTTGCCATGGTGTGTCACCACTGAAAGCGTAACCGCCAACCAATTTGCGTTCGGCGTAAAGCTTCAACAACTCTTCGGCCATATCGCGCATTGCGCGTTTGGCTTTGGCTTTGGTCTTGGCCCAGGCGATACCGCCAAGCTTATCCAGTGAAGCCGAGCTCATTTCACCGCTGGAAAATTTCTGCACCAGGTCGAGCCGTTCGACTGGCACGTAAAGTTTCGCGCCATCAGCGTAAGTCAGCAGCATGAACTCGCGTTTTGGCTTTTCGGTCTTTTGCGCTTCGCCAATCATTCGCGCGTAAACTTCCGCCGCAGTTTCCTCGCCGCCGGTATCAATCTGGATCAAGCCTTGAAACTGGCCAATGCCGTGGTCAATGTGAACGACGTAATCGCCGATTTTCAGATCGCGAAAGTCGGAAATGAAGGCGGCGGATTGCGCGCGTTTTTGCTTCTTTGAACTTTTGGCTGGTGGAGCGGCGTGAACGGCTTCGTCAAAAATATCGGCTTCGGTGTAAACCGTGAGGTTTGCCGTGGGCAGCGAAAAACCGACTGAAACGTCGCCAACAATTAGCGTGATCGGAGATTGCGAAATGCGTATGGCGGACTGATTGTTGGCAGGCGGATTTGCCTGATCCGACTTTTCTATCAGCGCATCGGCAACCCACGATCCGAAATCTGCAAGTTCAACGCCCGAAACTTCATATTCACTCAGCATTTTGCGGATGCGGTCGGCCACGCCCGTGCTGGGCAAAACGAAAACGGTGTGATTGCCAACCAATGAATGCTGTTTCAAGTCGCGTGCCAAATCGGCTACGTGGCCGTGCCAGCGGCGAACCGCGCGCGAAATAATTTCCACTTCTTCCGTGTCAGGTTCAGGGGGGAAGAGGAAAAGCGGTGCGGATTGATCCCGGTTGGCAAAGGCTGCGAACTTCGACGCATCGGTTTGCGGCAAAGCTTCACTGGCTGTGACTTCTTCTGTGGCCAGCTCTTCTTGAAATTCCAGCGCGGCACTGCCCAACAATCGCAGCTCAACGCGCTGAGCTTTTTCAATCTGGCTGCGTAATTCGTCCGGCGTCAAAAAGAGCTTTTCC
The DNA here is from genome assembly GCA_964639915.1 of uncultured Heliomicrobium sp. Lineage (GTDB taxonomy): Bacteria > Acidobacteriota > Blastocatellia > RBC074 > RBC074 > RBC074. The sequence continues at coordinate 6,609 of CAZXHW010000236.1, read as the reverse complement.
GGCGCCAAAGCCAGCTCGTCAATGGATTCGGCGCGATCAAAACCAATCTGTAATTCTTCAATTGTCGAGCGAACCTGTTTTTCCAACTCTGCCGGTTCATCAATTACCAACACAGTGTTTTGCAGGTAATCAAAAATCGAAGCTGTCAGCGGCTGCGCAAGTGGCATCAAGTATTCCCAACCCTGAAACTCTGCGCCTTCGTCGGCGAACACCAGCCGATCGCGCAATGCGCGTTCATAACGTTCGTCGTTCCAATGCTCGCGCGCCAGTTTTGCCCAACGACGAAAATCATCGCGGCTGGCGCGTTCGTCGCGCATAGGGGCAATCAGGGCTTCTTTGACTTCGCGCAAGGAACGCTGCGAATCAGGATCAAACTCGCGGATTGAATCAATTTCGTCGCCGAAAAACTCCACGCGCATCGGGTAGGGCACGCCTTCTTCTTTGTTCAGGCTGGCGCTGGGCGAGTAAAAATCCAGAATGCCGCCGCGCGAAGAAAACTCGCCGATGCCGCCCACAGGGTCTGATCGCACATAACCGACTGATGACAGGTGTTCAATCAGATAATCCAGCGGCAGCTCTTCGCCGACTTTCAGCGCAACAACGGCCTGTTTGATTTCATCAACGGCGACGAACCGTCGCATCAACGACCGCGCGCTGAGCAGCACGATGTCACCCATCCCAGCGGTCAAGCGCCATAATGCTAGCGCCCGGCGCTCCAGGATTTCCGCGTGCGGAGAAGTTCCGCTATATGGATCGCTTTCCGAAGCCGGAAGCGTGAAAATTTCGTTTTCGCTTTCTTCGCGTTTGTTCAACTGGCTGTAAAAAAAGCGCAGATCGCGCTCCAAATCTTCCAGATCACGATTGCGCTGGCTAACAACGGCCAATCGCTTGCCAGTTGCGCGTTGCAAGGTTGCCAACAGCAAAGCCTTCGCGCCGTTGCCCAAACCAGCAATGGACACAACGCGCCGACCGGCGCGTATGTCGGCAAATAGTCGCTGAAAAATTTTCTCTTGCTGTAGCACTTAGGTTCTCACTTTTGGCCGTACCGTTGAGCAATTCGCTCAATCACGTCGCTGGTCGAACAACCTTCAACAAAAGCCAGGCTCATCACTTTGCCACCTGCGGCTTCGACTTCTTCGCGGCCAATGATGGTATCAATTCCCCAATCGCCACCTTTGACCAGAATGTCCGGCAATAATTCCGAGATGATTTCGCGCGGCGTCGGTTCGTCAAACACCGTTACGAAATCCACACAGGCTAACGCAGCCATGACTTCGGACCGTTCGGCTTCGGTTAAAATTGGTCGCTTGTCGCCTTTCAATTCGCGAACGCTTCGGTCGCTGTTCAGGGCAACAATCAGCGCATCGCCTAGCGCGCGGGCTTGTTGTAAATACCGCACGTGACCCGGATGCAACAGGTCAAAACAGCCATTGGTGAAGACCACTTTCTTGCCCGATTGGCGTAAATGTTCACGTTCAATGATAAGTTGATCAAGCGGCAGGATTTTCATAAGTCGGGCATCTTATCGCAAAACGATTGGCGGTTGAACCGGGAGTCGAAAATCCCGGGCTTTACTCGCTATATGGTGGCGTCAGAAAATGCTGCCTCTCCAAGGGATTTTACACAGGAGTTTTAACGAAATGGACATCAACGAACCGAAAACCATCGAAACCATCTTGAACGAATGCCAAACGATCGCGGTTGTTGGTTTATCGTCAAATCAAATGCGGCCAAGTTATGGTGTCGCCCGCTACATGCAACAAAAGGGGTATCGCATCATCCCGGTCAATCCAAATGAAACAGAGGTACTTGGCGAAAAAGCGTACGCTAGCTTGGCTGATGTGCCGGAAAAGTTCGATCTGGTGGATATTTTTCGCCGCTCAGAAGAAGCAGGACATCACGTAGATGAAGCGATTCGGTTGGGCGCAAAAGCCGTTTGGATGCAGGATGGAGTGATTGACGAAGCTGCGGCTGAGCGGGCGCAGGATGCAGGGCTGATGGTCGTGATGGATGATTGCATTTTGCGGCAACATGTTCGGCGGAAATAAATTCTCAATCTCTCTAAACGTTGAAAGGGCCGCCTGGAATTCCAGGCGGCCCTTTCTTGTGGACACGGGTTGAGGCAAAGCGTTTAACAGTCTGCCAACCGCCCCTTTTCGGGGACTGTCAACTTTCTTCTAAAGCCTACCCACCGAAAGATAATTGAGCGGGTTGACCGGACGGTCGTGCAAGCGAACTTCGTAATGGCAATGCGGAGCTGTGGAGCGGCCCGTGCTGCCGACAGCGCCAATCTGTTTTCCGCGAGCGATCCGCTGTCCGACTTCCACGTCTATGCGTGACATATGGCCGTAGCGAGTCGTGACGCCATAGCCGTGATCAATCACGACGATGTTTCCATAACCGCCAAACATTCCGGCGAAAATCACGATGCCGTCAGCCGTCGCTTCAATGGCAGTTCCATGATTAGTGGCAATGTCTAGACCACCGTGCGATTCAGTGCCGCTTCCGCCAAAGGGATTGCGCCGCCAGCCAAAACCGTCTGTGATGTAACCACGCACGGGCCAGCCAGAAGGCGTCGAAGACAGTTTGACTTGGTTTTTGTCAAAAACATCTTTGATCTGCCGAAGCTCACTTTCTAGTGCAGCGGTAACGCGCTCCATGTCGCTCAAACTGGTATCGCCATCGGGACCACCTTGGCCAATATTTGCGCTGATGTCAGATTGGCGGCTAAGCCCGGACGCATCGGCCAATTTGCGTTGAGTTGTGTCCAGAACGGCCAGACGGTTTTGCAAAAGATCGTATTTGCTTTGCGCTTCCTGGTTTCGTTCGCGCAGCAAACGGTTTTCGTTCTGCATCAGGTTCAGCTTTGCGACCACCACAGCGTGCTGAGCAAGGCGATAGCTGCCGTACAAGACGGTCAGCAAACCAACTGCAGCGAAACCCAGAATGGCGTAAAGCGCTTCGTGCCGGACATTGAATTTTCGTAGTTGTGATTTAGCAGTTGGAGCAAAAACAAAGGTATAAAAACGCTTGTCTTCTTTCATTTAGCAAACTCCTAAACTCGACAACGGCAAACTGCCAGTTGCGAGCGTGGAGGATAGCCACACTGGTCATGAGGGAAAGCTTTTCAGCGGGCTGCAAATTTTTGAATCAATTTATTTTGCCGTCGGGGTACTCATACGGGACTTCAAAATCAGTGACGACAAGTATCAGAATGATGGCGGAAGCTAGCATAGGCTCGCCGGTTCTTTCAACTGAACTTTTGCCCTTCGGAGTGGCAGTTTTAGTTAAGTGAAGAAATAGCAGGAGATAGCTTTCAGGCAGCGTGTGGAAAAATGCTCAAAAATCCGAATTTTCGGAAACTCCGATTCAGATTTTTGAAGTATTGAAGAACATCAGGCAAATCTGCGTAGGAAACTCGTTCCATCTATCTGCTTTATAGGATTCGTTTTATAAAGTGAACCCCAACGACTTAATCGTTCGTGAGCAATTGATTTATTGGCCAAGTTCTTGACTGAAATGTAAATGGGAATTGGAAGGGAACTTTTCACTACCCATGCCATTTGCTAGACTCCGGTCCCTGATCAAATGAATTTGTGTCTATGCTTTCTATTTAGATCGAGCCGGCAAGTAATCTACCGAGCTAAGAGGAAATGAAATGAAACTCTACCAAAATCGCAGTTTGAAGCTGATTGCCTGGTTGGCTTTTGCTCTTGTTGTTGTCCTTAGCGTCAGCCCACTGTTGATTAAGGATCAAACGTTTGCGCAAGCCGGACGCAAATCTACTGAAAATCAGAAGAAGAATCCCAACGCCAGCGGAGACCCTGAAGAGGCGCGGAAGGAACAAGAAAAGAAAGACAGGCAAAAGGTAGACAAGACACAGCCGCCAGTCAGTCTAAGCATTGATACAAGAGTTGTCGGTGTCGAAGCCGTCGTTTACAACAAAAAAACAGGCGCCATCATTCAAGGAATCAAGAAAGAAAATTTCGAGATTTACGAAGACGGCGTTAAGCAGGAGATTGAAAACTTTTCCACGCCGCAAGCGCCAATGACAATGGTCATGGTGCTGGAATACAGCAAACTGGTTGACGTGCTTGGTTCGCCGGCCGGAGGCTATTTCGATTATGGCCGAATTGAAATTTTGCGTCCGGCGTATGAATTTGTTAGCCGGTTTGTTCAGCCAAAAGACTTCATTTCCGTGGTTGCGTACGATATGCGCCCGACGCCGTTGATTGATTTTACAGACGACAAAAGCAAGTTGATGGGAGTTATCAACCTTCTGATTCGCAATAACCCGGCCTTCAGCGAAAGCAATCTGTTTGACGCCATGAAGCTTGTACTGAAAGGCGGCATTGGTGACAGCGTCGTGATGGATGAAACCAAGAACAAGCCAGAAAAGACTGAATACGGAGGATTGGAAGAAGTCGAAGGCCATACGGCAATTCTACTGATTGGATCCGGCCTGGATACGTTCAGCAAAATCAATTTTGACGAAGCCCGGAAGGTTGTGGAAAACGCCGGTGTGCCGATTTATACAATTGGCACGGGCAATCTTTTTATGAAGCTTTATGACAATGATCCGCGCCTTGATCCCGCAAACGGAGGCGTGCTGGTCACCGGCGGCATCAGGCTGGATCGGTTGATGCTGCTTCAGGCCAACAACACGCTGAAAACCTTTGCCGAATCCACTGGTGGCAAACATTTTCCGGTGACGTTTGCTGGAGAAATTCCCAGCGTGCTGCAGTCCATTTCGGCATTGGTTCGCAATCAATATAGTCTTGGCTATACGCCGACTAACACACGTCAAGAAGGCAAACGCCGCAAGATTCAGGTGAAGGTGAACCTGGGAGATCAGATTGATCCAAAGCTGATTGTCATTCAGCATCGGCAAAGTTACGTAGAAGAAAAGGCTAAAAAGTAATAGAGAAGACATTGCGGGAACGACTGAAATCAATCAATGAGAAAATCGCGGCTGCGTGCCAACGTGCAGGCCGCGATTTTTTTGACGTCACGCTCGTCGCCGTCAGCAAAACCGTTGAACCGGAGCGCATTCGCCAGGCCATTGAAGCAGGCGTTCGAGTTTTGGGTGAAAATCGCGTGCAGGAAGCGGCTTCCAAAATGACTGAACTGGCAACCGTGGTGGCTGAACACAACGTTGAATGGCATTTGATCGGTCATTTGCAATCGAACAAAGCGCGTCGAGCGGTCGAGCTGTTTTCGGCGATTCAATCGGTTGATAGTTATAAGCTGGCAGAGCGATTGAATAGTGTTGCGATCGAGTTGGGGAAAAAGCTGCCGGTTTTTATTGAAGTCAATCTTGGTGGCGAAGAATCTAAGGCCGGTGCGGAGCCAGATGAAGTTTTGCCTCTGTGTGAACAAGTCGGTAAACTCGCCAACCTGGAATTGAACGGATTGATGGCTGTGCCGCCGTTTTTAGAAGACGCTGAAGCGGTGAGGCCTTTCTTTCGCCGATTGCGAACGCTGCGCGATCAGGCGCAGCTTAAAGAACTTTCGATGGGCATGAGCCACGATTTCGAAATTGCCATCGAAGAAGGCGCAACCATCGTTCGCATTGGCACTGCGCTATTTGGCGAGCGAACCTAAGCTGCCTGCTTGGAGTGCCTGAACGCTGGCGTGGCATTGGGACAATTTATGCAAACTTCCGAGGCACAGGCTTTCGATATTTCGTTATTGGACATTATCGCAGCTATCAGCCATTTGGCGCGATTGGCGATCAATCTGATTATCGGGATTGTCATCGTTTTACTGATCATCCGTTGGATTATGGATGCATTCGATGTCAGTCCATTTGGACGCATCACTTATTATCTGCGCCGGCCAACCGATAAACTGGTAGCCCACGCCCGCAGTTCGCGCTTTTACTACCCAATGCGCCAGGCATTCAAAATCAACCCGACGATCTTGATCGCCATAATTGAAGTCGCCATCGTTTGGTTGGTACTGACGATGTTGCTGGGCTTTTTTACGACGATCATCACTGGTCTGGTTTTTACCTTGAATGCGTTTTCCCTGGGAGATGTCGCCAGCGGAATCCGGTTGTTGGTTGGCACTTTGTTGCTGAGCGCGATTTTCTTTTTGATGTGTCTGATGACGGTGATTTTCGTCAACTGGGTCACGGGATTATTTGACCGTTGGTCTTTTCAAGCCTATCAGCGGCTCACTCCGCTATTGCGCGTTTTTGAATTTGGCGGAAAATTTGCGGGCTGGTCATTTATGTTTCTATGGTTAGCGCTCTATTTTTCTGCCGCTGTGGTGCAATCTCTTTTCCTGAAAACGTTTTGATAAAGATTACTCCAAAAAATAACGGCGTCAGTTTCGCCGTTCGAGTTCAACCGCGTGCTTCACGCAGCGATGTTGCCGGTGAGTTGGATGGCGCGTTAAAAGTCCGTCTGGCCGCTCCACCGGTTGATGGCGAAGCGAATGAGGAACTGATTCGCTTGATATCCAAGCTTTTCAATGTTTCTCGTTCGCAAATTGTCATCAGTTCCGGGCAAACATACAGAAACAAGTTGATTGTGATAGAGGGGATTTCGGTTGACGAAGCTGAGCAGGTGTTCCAGTCAACGCTCGGCAATTGAGCGGCTGGAG
>CAZXHW010000235.1:0-10116 GCA_964639915.1 uncultured Heliomicrobium sp. | reverse complement strand
AAATCATGGCGATGAAAATTACGCCCAACATCAGCGTCGTTCCCAAATCGGGTTCTTTCAAAATCAGCGCAGCCAGGACTCCCCAGACCACCAGTGCCGGAGCCATCGTTGCCCAGAAACTGTCCAGCTCTTTGAAGCGTTCCCGATCCGACAAAAACCAGCCCAGAAAAATGATCAACGCGATTTTGGCCAATTCTGACGGCTGACCGGAAACTCCCAATGGGCGAAACACAATCCAGCGGTGCGCTCCGTTGACTCTGGGAAACAAAAAGACCACTAGCAGCAACAATACGCAGAAACCCAAAAAGCCATACACGAAGCCTGGGTTGGCATAACGGTGATAATCCACCCGCTGCAATACAACCAAGGCAACCAGCCCCAGCAACGCCCAGGCAACCTGGCTGAACAAAAAACGATTCGGGTTTTTGGCCGCCGAAGAGGCGCTGTACACCATCACCACGCCAAAAATGACCAACCCGATGGTGATCGCAGCCAGCCACAAATCCCAGCGCAATTCCTCAAATGGGCTTAGCAAGTTTTGGCGAATTTGTTTGGTCATACTTCGGTTATCGGTGGTCGGTAATTGGTGGCTGGTATTTCGTCAGCCACGAACAACTAACTGCCAATTAAACTCCTTACTGCTTCTTTGAAAACTTTGCCGCGATGTTCGTAGTTATCGAACATATCGAAACTGGCGCAAGCCGGAGCCAAGAGCACAATGTCGCCTGGCCGGCCCAGCCGTAACCCAAGCTCAACCGCATTGGGCATTGTCATCGCCCGATGAAGCGGTTTTGTTTCTTCCAGTGCCGCCGCAATCTTGTCAGCTGCCGCTCCAATCAAAACCACGTGTTCGCACCGCTCGCGGACGAGCGGTGCGAGAGGCGCATAATCGCCGCCTTTGTCTTTGCCGCCCAAAATGACGATCACGCCACCCGTGAACGCTTCCAGACACTTGATCGCTGCATCTACGTTCGTTGCCTTCGAATCGTTGTAAAACTTCACGCCATTGATTTCGGCCACGAATTCCAACCGATGCTCGACACCTTTGAAGCTGCGAACTGTCCGCCGCATCGAATCTGGCGAAGCTCCGCAAGCCAATCCGGCAGCCAATGCAGCCATCACGTTTTCGACGTTGTGGTCGCCCGGCAGTTGAATATCAGCACGCGTAAGCAAAACTCGTTCGCCGGATTTCGAGCGCTCGACAATCTCATCGCCTCGCAAAAAGATTCCTTCTTCCAGTTCCTTCAACCGGCTAAAGCAAACTTGCCGTGCAGCAGACTTCGCACCTTCGCGCATCGCCCAATCGTTGCCAGTGTTCAACACGGCAACATCTTCCGAAGTTTGATTGCGAAAGATGTTCGCTTTTGCAGCGGCGTAATCTTCCATCGAATCATACCGATCAAGGTGATCCGGGGTGATGTTGAGCAGCAACGCGACGTTAACGTGAAGCGTTTCGACCGCTTCCAGTTGAAAACTGCTCAGTTCGACAACGGTAAATCCGTCTTCCCGCGAAGTTTCGACCAGTGAAATCAACGCCGTTCCGATGTTGCCGCCGACTTGCGTAAACAGCCCGGCATCCTTCAGCAGTTCGCCAACCAACGTTGTCGTGGTCGTTTTGCCGTTTGAACCTGTAATGCCAACCAATCGCCCGCGCAAAAAACGCGCGGCCAATTCGACTTCGCCGATGATCGAAACTCCGGCGGCTTTCGCCTGCTTGAACGGTTCCAGCGCCAGCGGCACACCAGGGCTGACAACAATCAGATCGGATTTTTCAAACAACTCACGCGGATGTGAACCGCCAACAACTTCAATTCCCGTTGCTCTAAGCGCCGCAGCCTCTTTCAATTCGCTTTCTGGCTTGGCGTCATTGACTGTCACGCGAGCGCCACGAGCAGCCAAAAACTCTGCCGCCGCCACGCCGCTGCGCGCCAAACCAACAACCAAAATGTTTTTCCCGACAACTTGCATCAGCGCAGTTTCAACGTGGAAAGGCTCAACAGAGCAAATAGAACCGCCGCAATCAAAAATCGAAATACAATCTTCGGCTCTTTCCATCCGGCAAGTTCAAAATGGTGATGTAGCGGAGCCATTTTGAAAACGCGTTTGCCACGCAGCTTGAACGATCCCACCTGGATAATGACCGACAGTGCTTCGATCAAAAACACGCCGCCCAAAATCGGCAACACCAGCTCCTGTTTGATCAGAATGCTCATCGTGCAAAGCGCGCCGCCGATTCCCAGGCTACCAACGTCCCCCATGAAAACTTCGGCCTGTGGAGCGTTGAACCACAAAAATCCAAGACTGGCTCCGATCAGCGCACCGCCAAGAATCGTCACTTCCCACACGCCTTCTGTATGCACCAGACCCAGATATTCTGCGAATGCCTTGTGCCCCGTGACGTACGTGAACGCGGTCAGAGTAGAAGCGGCAACCGTTGTCACACTAATTGCCAATCCATCCAGCCCATCAGTCAAATTCACGGCGTTCGACCATCCGATAATCACGAAGATGATGAACCCCATGTATCCCCAGATATGAAGATTAGGTTGAAACCGTTTGAAAAACGGCACGCTCAACATGGATGAATACTCAGTAAATCCAAAGAGCAATCCGCCAACCAGCAACCCGACAATCAATTGCCCAACCAGCTTTTGGCGTCCGGTCAACCCCAGGCTGCGCTTTTTGGCGATCTTGATGTAATCGTCGGCAAAACCCACCGCCGCGCATCCCACCATTCCGACCATCGCAATCCAGACTTGCCAGTTTCGCAAATTTGCCCAGAGCAACGTCGAAATCAGCACTGAACCGATGATCATCACGCCGCCCATTGTCGGCGTGCCGCGTTTCGCCTGATGCGAAGCCGGGCCTTCCTCACGAATTTCCTGCCCAAATTTAAACTCGCGCAGCTTGCGAATCACCAATGGCCCGAAAGCCAAACTTAACACCAGCGAGGTGATTGCCGCATAAGCTGTGCGAAACGTCACGTATCGAAACACGTTCAATACGTCGAGGGGCAACTGTGAAGAGTAATTCCGGTAGAGCCATTCATATAAAAGGTGATAGAACATTCGCTCCTACCTGCACTCTTAATTTTTCGTCGCAGAACCGAATGCGGCGCACAACCGCTCGATCACTTTCTCCGTTCGGACTCCGCGCGAACCTTTAACCAACACCAGATCGCCAGGGTGAGCTTCGGCGATCAATTTTTCAGCCGCTTCTTCGGGGGATTCGCAAAACACTGCAATGCCGCTTCCAGAGCGTTTGGCTTCCGCAACCATTTCTTTTGCCAAACCGCGCACGCCAACCACAACATCAATGCCCAGCGCCGCAGTTTCCCGTCCGCACTGCCGATGAAGCTCAACACCTTGCTGGCCAAGTTCCAGCATCTCACCCGCGACAACAACTCGCCGCGTGAAGCCTTTGGCTTCAGTCATCGCGCGAACAGCTTCGATCAGCGCTTTCGGATTGGAGTTATATGAATCGTCTATCACCGTCACGCCGTTCGCAAAGCGAATCAACTCTCCGCGCATTTTCGATGGAACCGCAGTTGAAAGTTGATTGGCAATCGTTTGTGCCGAAAGCCCGAATGTATGCGCCGCTCCAGCCGAAGCCAGCGCGTTATAAACGTTGTGGCGGCCAATCAGCGGCAAGGCGACTTCGGCTTTGCCGTCTGGCGTTTTCAAAACAAATTTCGTCGCGCTCAGGTCATCGGCGCTGACAATTTCACTAGCCATCACATCGGCTTGCGCCTCAATTCCGAAGCTGACAACCGCAACGTCATCACGAAACCGTTGCATTGCAATCACGCGCGAATCGTCGGCGTTTAGAACAGCCGTGCCACCGGGTTTAATGCCTTCCACCAACTCGGCTTTGGCGCGAGCAATGCGATCCTGCGAGCCGAAAAATTCGATGTGCGCGACGCCTACGTTGCCGACGATTCCAACTGCTGGAGGCGCAATGTCAGTCAATCGGGCGATTTCGCCAAAGGAACTCATTCCCATTTCCAGCACGGCAAAATCAAAATCGCTGGGCTTGGCTCCGGCAGTGATCATTCGCGAAACGGTCAGTGGCAAGCCGTAACTTGTATTCAGATTGCCAAGCGATTTCAGCACGTTTCCGGCGGCGGCCATCACGTGTGCCGTCAAATCCTTGATCGTCGTTTTCCCTGCGCTGCCGGTGACGGCAATTACCGGACGATGCCATTTCGCCAGGATTCGCGAAGCCAATTGTTGCAACGCGCAAGCGGTGTTTTCGACAAATAGCAGTTTGTCAGCCAGATCGCCAAGCTGGCTAGCGAATGGCAAGCGTTGGTGAATCACCATCGCTGCGCAAGCTCCATTTTCAAAGACCTGACGAACAAACTGATGACCGTCCACTCGCTCACCCGGCAAGGCGACGAACAAATCACCGGGTTTAACCGCGCGCGAATCAATTGCGAAGCCAGTTGGCTCCCATGCAGCCAAGCTTTCATTCAACATCTGACTGGCGGCGCATTCGCGCGCAATCTCACGCAGCTTCACTGATCTTTCTCCGGTCGAATCCTCTACCCGCAACCTCTCGATACGCAATCAGAAAACAGTTATGAATTTCGTCTTTCCGCCAATGCTTCGCGCGCGACTTCGCGGTCGTCAAAATCAATTTTGCCGGTTGGCAGAATTTGATACGTCTCGTGCCCTTTACCCGCAATAATCACCACATCACCGGGTTTTGCCTGGTTTACCGCGCGAAAAATTGCTTCACGGCGATCAACAATCAGCTCGTAGGTTTTGCCGACGCGATCCAGCCCGATACGAATGTCGTTCAATATCATGACGGGGTTTTCGCTGCGCGGATTGTCCGATGTAGCAATGACAAAATCGCTTTGCTTCGCCGCGACTTCACCCATAATCGGGCGCTTGCCTCGGTCGCGGTCGCCGCCGCATCCCATCACGGTAATGACTTTGCCGCGTTTGCCGTTTTTCGGTGCTTGCGCGACTTGCACTGTGGTCAATGTATTTGCCAATGCGTCCGGCGTATGCGCGTAATCAACGACAACCGTAATGTCATCGCCGTCACTGGTGTTACTGACGCGTTCAAAACGTCCGGCGACGCCTTTGCACTGATTGATTCCGGCGGCAATCACATCCGGTGCAAATCCCAGCGCCAACCCAACTCCAATTGCGCACAGCGAGTTATACGCGTGCGGGCGACCCACCAGCGACGAAACGATTTCAATTTTGCCTGCCGGGGTTTGCGCTGTGAACTGCAACCCTTCCAGGGTGAAATGTTTTTCCTTGGTTGAAATATCCGCTTCGGCGTTCAGGGCGTAACTTAAAGCCGTGTCACCACAAATTTCTTTTAGCTCCACGCCTTTCGGATCGTCGAAATTCAGAACTGAATGCGCTGGTCGCTTACCGATGCTACCGTCAAACAGCTTCTTTTTCGACGCAAAGTAATTTTCCATCGTGCCGTGATAATCCAGATGGTCTTGCGTCAGATTGGTAAATGCGGCCGCGGCGAATTGCAATTCATCAGCGCGGTGCATTTCCAGGGCGATGGAGGAAACTTCCATCGTTGCGTGTGTCGCACCAGTTTCCACAGCGCGGCGCAAAAAGTTTTGAATTTCCGGCGCTTCCGGGGTCGTGAATTCGGCGTCTATTTTTTCAACGCCGATGCGATACGCGATGGTTCCCATCAGCGCAGTCTTTTTGCCAGCAGCGGCAAAAATCGAATCCACCAGATGCGCCGTGGTAGTTTTGCCATTCGTTCCGGTCAACCCCACCAGCACCAATTTCGACGAAGGAAATCCGTGAACCAGCGCGGCAACTTTTGCCAGCGCAATTCGCGCATCGCGAACTTGCAACCAGACGCCCTTGAAATCCGCTGGGCGTGGCTGTTCTGTGATAATTGCACTCGCGCCGCGTTTCGTTGCTTCGCCGACGAAACTGTTCCCGTCGGATTGTGCGCCCTTAATCGCAACGAAAATGCCGCCCGGCATCACGCGGCGCGAATCATGTGTGACCGATGAGCTGAAAGCGCCAACAGCGGCATCAAGCTTTCCGCTTTGATTGCCGCTGGCGCGCGCTCCAATGTGATTTGCGATTTCGCTCAGAGTCACCATTACTGAAATTCCACTTTGCAATCTTCGCCAGGCCGCACTCGCGAGCCTGGCGAAGGCCATTGCTTTACTGCCACGCCGGAACCAACCGGCTTCAAATTCAAACTTAATTGGTTGCAGGTTTGAATGACCGTTCGCAGTCCTTTGCCCCGCAAGTCTGGCATCAACCCGTAAGAAGTAGTCGCCACCAAATCATTTCTTTGTTGCGGTGTCGGCGAAGATTTTGGCGCGGCATTCTGCCTTGCGGCGTTCGATGAAATATTCGGCGAAGCCATCACATCATTTCCAGGTTTGGGCAAAGCGCTTTGCATTTGCGGCTGTGTTTGCGGTTGCGGCGGGACAATCACGTTTTGTCCATTCGCTTCGTTGGCTTCGTCTTCGGCGGATTTTGATTCGTACTTGTTCGACAACGCCACAAGTGCATCGCGAAAACCCTGCGCATCCGGCGGAACGGCAAAATCGCCCAGCGCGATTTGTGCAATCATGTTGAAGATCGGCGCTGAAACGCTGCCGCCCTGATGCGCGCCAGCCGGCTCGTCCATCATCACCACAATCACAAAACGCGGATTGGTCGCCGGAACGAATCCGGCAAACGATGGCATGAATTTGCCTCTTGAATAGCCGTGCCCTTTTTCAGCCTTTTGCGGCGTCCCGGTTTTACCCGCTGCAGTGTAATTGCCAAGTTCAATGGCATGGCGCGCCGTTCCGTGCGTGACAACTCGCTGCATCAATACCGTCATATTTTCGGCAGTCTGCTGGCTGACCACCTGTCGAGTGTTCGGCTTGGCTTCGTAAATCAACTTATTGTCCTGGCCGACAACCCGACGAACGATGTGCGGCTGCGTCCACAACCCTTTATTGGCAATAACGCCCACAGCCGCCGCTTCCTGAAGCAAGGTCACAGCAACTTCCTGGCCGATGGCGATGGAACCAATGGAATCGAAATTCCATTTTTCCACCGGCCGAACAAGTCCTTTCGATTCTGCTGGGAGTTCGATTCCCGTTTTGTTTCCGAAGCCAAATTTCGAGATGTATTCGGAAAACTTCTCTTTGCCGACTCGCTGAGCAACTTTAATTGCGCAAACGTTCGAGGATTTGGCGAAGGCATCCGGAGTCAACTGGACACCATACGCATGCGTGTCGCGGATGATGCGCGGACCAAAGCGGATTTCGCCGTTGCCGCAATTCAGCTTTTCATCAATCTGAACTTTGCCTTCTTCAAACCCCGCTGAGTAAGTAATGATCTTGAATACCGAGCCCGGCTCGTAAGGAAAACTGATCGAGACGTTGTGGCGATTTTCTTCTTTCCCTTTTGGCCGTTCGTTTGGGTTGAAGCTGGGCGCATTGACCAGCGCCAGCACTTCGCCCGTTGCCACATCCATCACCACTGCGTGGGCGCCTTTGGCTCCGTGAGATTTCACCGCCTCGTTCAGCAAGACTTCAATTTTTTGCTGCATCGGCGCGTCAAGAGTTGTCGCAATTGTTGCGCCGCCAATCGCCGGAGTTTCGCGGCGTTCGTATGCCTGATTTTTACCATCGCGATCAAATTCGACCACGCCGGATTTGCCATTCAACAGCTTGTTTTGCGAACGCTCCAATCCGGCCTGGCCTTCGTTGCCTGCATCCACAAATCCCAGCACCGAAGCCGCCAGCCCTTCATTCGGATAAAACCGTTGCGCTTCCTTCCGAAATCCAATCGCTTTCAAACTGTTGCTTGTCACAACTTCGCGAATGGCGCGCGCTTTTTCGGGATCAATCCTGCGCGCCAAAAAGGCGAACCCAGAATTACCCGTCATCTGGCGAACCAATTCATCTTCTTTGAGTTCCAGCAACGGGGAAAGCAACTTGGCTGTGTGCTGACGCTCGGCATCGGTTTTCAGCATGCGCTGATCAACAAAGATCGAATCAAAAATTACGCTCAGCGCCAGGTCTTTTCCGTTACGATCCAGAATCGCGCCTCGTGTCGCCATGGTTTCATACTGCGCCTGCTGGTTTTCTCTGGCACGCGACAAATAGTGATCATGGTTGACGACTTGCAGCCAATACATTCGGCCAATGATCGTCAGCATCCAGGCCACAAGCACAAAGGCGATGATCAAAATTCGATTGCCGCTGGTTTTGGCTGATTGTTTGATTCGCATCGCTGACACCCCTTAACTACCGTGCGCCTTTTCGCAAAGGTTGATTCTTGGCAATCTGTTTGTTGTCTTTCTTTGATTTGCCTGCCTGCGCAGGTTTGCTGGTCGCAACCGGTTTGGCGGCCTTTCCTGCAGGCACAACTTTGACGGTTTTCGCAATCTTGCCAGGTTGTTTTGTCGCGACAGCTTGCTTACCCACCGCAGGCTGTTTCATCACAGCCTTGATTACAGTCGGCTTGGTTTCCGAAGCGGGCTTCGTTTCCTGTCGGACAACTGTCCGTCCGACGCCGGGTTGAGCCAGATTGAATTCATTGGCCGCTTTCAGGCTTTCCTGTGTGCTGAGCGCTTTATCCTTTTGAAAATTCAGATACCGCTGCTGACTTGCCAGAGTGTCAAATTCCGATTTCAACCCTTCTTCCGCGCGTTTCAGGTGCAGCGTGCTGATTTGTAATCTTTGCGCCAGAATGAAGATTGCGCCGATCAATCCGCCGGCAAGCACCATCATCCAAATAGCGCGTGCGCTTTTATTGATCGTTTCATTGCTCTTTTCGGATTTTCGCCGTCTGCGGCCTGCTGACTGACGCGAACTACCAGATGACGATGAAGTTCTGCTTTTGCTTCGAGAATTTGAACGGATGACTGATTGTCCGGATTTGGTTTTGTTTTGATAAGCTCGTGCTGTCATATCCCACGCTCCCACATGCGAATCAAAAAGGGCGATCCAATATGTAATAAAGCGAAGGCCTAAGGGGGCAGCCAATCCCAACCTTCTACTTTGGATTTTCTTCAGACCTCACCGCTGCGAAGTTCTTGGGCCGCATGCTGCTGGCTTTACAGCTTTTGGCAGGCGCGCAACTTGGCACTTCTAGCGCGAGAGTTCGCGGCGATTTCAGCCTCGCTTGGCTGTATCGCTTTGCGCGTCATAACTTCTACACGCTTTGTCGCGCCGCATTGGCACACAGGCTGGCTTTGTGGGCACACGCAATGACCAGACTGAAACTTGAGGGCTTGTTTGATTATTCGATCTTCCAACGAATGAAAAGTAATGACCACTAACCGGCTATTGACCGCAAGCAGATCAACAGCATCAGCAACAAACTGACCCAGGTCCTCCAATTCGCGGTTTACCGCAATTCTGAGTGCTTGAAACGTTTTTGTTGCCGGGTGAATTCGCCAATGGCCCGGTTGATTGACCGCTTTGACAACCAGGCTGGCAAGTTGCGCCGTAGTCTTGATCGCTGCCTTCGCCCGTTCGGCAACAATCAATCGGGCGATTCGCCTTGATGCTCGCTCTTCACCAAATTCAAAGATGAGGTCCGCCAATTCGCGTTCGCTCAAACTGTTGACCAAGTCCGCCGCCGTCAGCCCTTCAGACCTGTCCATTCTCATATCCAATGGCGAATCGCTTCTGAAACTGAAGCCTCGCTCCGCTTCATCGAACTGGAAAGAACTGACTCCCAAATCAGCCAGCACTCCGGCTACTGATTGGATTCCCCGTTCCCCAAGAACTGCTTTGATTTGACGATAATCGCTTTTGACCGCTTCAAACCGTTCGCCGAATTCGCTCAGCCGCTCTTTCGCAAGAGCGATTGCTTCGGCATCTCTGTCAATTCCAATTACGCGCGACTGCGGCGACGCTTGCAAAATCAATTCCGTGTGTCCGCCCAGCCCTAAAGTCGCGTCAATAAACAAGCCGCCCTTTCCGGCGTCGAGAGCCGCCAAAGCTTCGACAGGCATAACCGGTTGATGAACGGGCATAAAGGCTCACTTATTCACTGCAAGGGCACGGGGGAGGAGATGCGGATGGGGTCAATAATCAACGCATCTCCCGAACCGAAGTCTTCACTATCTCAAAAATCAAATACCGTGCTTCGCCAGAAT
>CAZXHW010000234.1:0-10126 GCA_964639915.1 uncultured Heliomicrobium sp. | reverse complement strand
GCCGGAACCTTCTTCACGACCAGCGGCGCTTCGTTGAGCCAGTTCAACGGGCTGCGATATTTGCAATACAAAGCCTATCTGGCGACGACAGATAACACGATGACGCCAGTGTTGAATGACGTCACAGTCTGTTACGTCAACGGAGCCGCGCCAACGTTTACCACGTGCCCAACGAACCAGACTGTCAACGCCGACATCGGAACTTGTACCGCCGCTGTGGCATTTAATCCGGTGGCCAGCGGCCCTCCGTCGCCGACCATCACCTGCAAGATCGGAGTGACAACAATCACCTCTCCGTTCAATTTTCCGGTGGGCACGTCGAATGTCGTTTGCACAGCCGCCAATGGCTTCGCGCCTGATGCGACTTGCAGTTTCACCGTCACTGTCAATGACACGCAACTTCCCACCGTAGCTTGCCCGGCGAACATCACGACTTCGGCGGCATCGGGACAGTGTTCGGCAAACGTGACTTACACGACTCCTACGGCTGTGGATAACTGCGCAGGTGCGACCGTGACTTGTTTACCAGCGTCCGGTTCCACCTTCAACGTTGGAACGACGACGGTTACCTGCACACCTAAGGATGCGGCGAATAACACAGGCACGGCTTGCACCTTCACCGTAACGGTGCAGGACACTCAAGCGCCGACGCTCAGTGCTTGTCCCGGTCCGATTACCGTAAGTAACACCAGCGGTACTTGTGCCGCCAACGTCGGCTACACGGCACCGACAGCGACGGACAACTGCGGAACGGCGACGGTTACATGCGTGCCTGCTTCCGGTTCCAGCTTCGCGGTCGGAACCACAACCGTAACCTGCACGGCTGCGGATTCAAGCCCGAACAGTCCGGATGCGACTTGCACCTTCACCGTAACGGTGCAGGACACCCAAGCGCCAACCATTAGTGCTTGTCCGGCGAATATCTCGACACTTGGCATCGTCCCGACGGTGGTGACCTACACGCCGCCGACGGCAACGGACAACTGTCCGGGCGCGACGGTGACTTGCGTGCCAGCTTCCGGTTCCAGCTTCCCAGTTGGAACGACAACGGTGACTTGCACGGCTTCTGACGCCAGCGCGAACAGCCCTGATTCGACCTGCACTTTCACGGTGACGGTGACGGCTTGCACAATCACGTGTCCGGCCAACCAAGTGGCGTGGACAGCGGGAACGACTGCGACGGTGTCGTATCCGGCTCCGACGACGACTGCTGGATGCGGAACAGTGACGTGCACGCCAGCCTCCGGTTCGACCTTCAATGTAGGAACGACGACGGTGACCTGTTCGACGACAGCAGGACCGAGTTGCGCATTCACGGTGACGGTCAACCGGCTGACGCTGGGAGCTTCGCTGGCGGATCCGCTGGCATGTTCTGGCCCCGGCAATAAAGTCAACGGCAGCTTCTCGGCGACCAACACCACGGGAGCTTCGGCTTCGGTGACGGTGTCGGCGACGCTGTCGAATCTGGTTTACTTGCCCAACACCGCGACGGCCAGTCAGCCAGGAGCGATTGTCGTTCTGGCCAATGTCATCAGTTGGACGGGAACGCTTGGCGCGGGCCAGACGGTGACGGTCAGCTATATGGCGCAGATTGCAGACAATGCTACGCCGGGCATCCAAGCCTGCTCTGTCACGACGGCAACGGTCAACGCCATCCCCGTCCAAGGCAGCGCCAGCGCCTGCTTGACTGTGAATTGCCCGACGCCTGGACCTGGAACGATTTTCCCGGCTTCGTCCGAAGCCAGCGACCAGAAGATGGGATCGGTGTTGGTCTATAACGTTTACACGTCGGGCGCGACTTCGGGCAACACGCAGAATACGCGCATTAACATCACCAACACCCACCTGACGCTGCCCGCTTACGTCCACTTGTTCTTTGTGGCCGAAGGTTGCGCAGTGGCCGATAGCTACATCTGTCTAACCGGAAACCAGACCGCCAGCTTCCTGGCAAGCGATCTTGATCCGGGAACGACCGGTTATCTGGTTGCAGTCGCTGTCAACAACATTGGCTGCCCAACCAGTTTCAACTACCTGATCGGTGACGAGTACGTGAAGTTCACGACCGGCCACGCGGCAAACCTTGGCGCAATTGCCTTCTCGCAATTGGCTGGCGGCTTGCCATTGTGCGATGGCACATCCTCCACGGCGACGCTCAACTTTGACGGCATCAGCTACAACCGGACTCCGGCGACGCTGGCACTGGACAATGTTGGCAGCCGCGCAGACGGCAACGACACTCTGCTGATCATCAACCGCATCGGAGGCAACCTGGGCATCGGGGCTTCGTCGCTCGGAACGCTGTTCGGCATCTTCTACGACGATGCCGAAGCCGCACTGAGCTTCTCGGTGACTGGAACCTGCCAGTTACGAAATTCGATCACCAACAACTTCCCGCGCATCACGCCTCGCTTTGAGACGTTTGTTCCTGCCGGAAGAACCGGCTGGCTGAAGATTTACAACCAGACCGGAGCGATCGGCATCACGGGCGCGGCAATCAACTTCAACCCGAACGCGTCATCCAGTGCAGGAGCCTTCAACCAGGGCCACAACCTGCATCACCTGACGCTCAACAACCAGATGAGCTACATCATCCCTGTCTTCCCACCAAGCTGTTAAGGAAGCAAGGACGTTTAATGCAGTAAAAAGCCACAAGCCGGAACCAGTTTCCGGCTTGTGGCTTTTTGATTTAACGGATGCCGAGTTTATCGTTGTTTCGACACTTCTGATCGCGACGCGAAGCTCCGCTCATCAATGGCTCGATCTGTCGCCAGAATGCCGTCCAGGTGATCTATCTCGTGCTGCAACAATTCTGACAAATCACCTTGCGCCGTGATGGTTTGTTGCTGGCCGCTTTCGTCCAGGTACGCGACATCAATTTCCACGTGTCTCCGCAAGCGCACCATCAATTCAGGAAACGAAAAACAATCATCCCACAACTCCATCATCTCCGGACTGAATCGGACGATCTGCGGATTGATCAGCGGCGAAGGGCCAAAACTGCCATCATTCATGTTTACGAACAGAATGCGGCGATGCGCGCCAATTTGCGGAGCAGCAATGGCGCGGCCAAATCCATGACCGGCGCGAAAGTTTTCCAGCGTCGCAGCAAGGTCGGAAATGATTTCTTTGGTTTCGGTTGCGCGAACGTCGGTGACGGCTTCGGATGGTCGCCAAAGCTGCGGATCGCCAAGCAGCAGAATGTCTCTGACGGGCATGTGGTAATCTCCTGGGAACGCGGGCGTCTCGCCCGCTGGAATTGAAGCGCCAAGCTTCTTTCTGAAAATTGATCTAATTTGAAAGCGAGTCTAGCAACTTGAGCAATCAATGCACAAATCCGCCGCGCGTGATTCTTTTCGATTTTGACGGCACGCTGGTCAACACCACGCCACTGATTTTGCGCTCCTTTCGAGCCACCTGGCAAAAGATGTTTGGCTTTGAAATGGAAGATGGCGCTTACATCAAAACCTTCGGGACCTTGTTGCACACGGCGCTGAAAGGCTTGACCGAACAGTGCGTGGCCGATGGCAAAATTTGCAAAGTGGATGATCTGACCGCGATGGCCGACGAATTACTGCGAACGTATCGCGAGTTTAACAATGAATGGCACGACCAGACCATAGAGCCGTTTGCTGGAATTGACGAAACCTTGCAAGAGTTAAGAGCGCGCGATTTCAAGCTCGGCATCGTCTCGTCAAAAATGCGGCTCGGTGTTGAGCGCGGCTTGAACGTATTCGCAATGACTGAACTGTTTGACGTGATCATTACGGCGGACGACGTCACCAACCACAAACCGCATCCCGAACCGCTGCTGAAAGCGCTGGCTCAAATCAACGCCGCCACACACGAAGCCATTTATGTCGGCGACAGCATTCACGACATCGCTGCCGGTCGCGCTGCCAACATTGCTACCGTAGCCGCAGCTTGGGGGCCATTTCCCAGAACTGACCTGGAAGCCTTGAAACCTGATCATTTGCTGGATGAGCCAAGCGAATTGTTGAGTTTGTTTGGCAAGTAGACCATACAGGATTCAGCAGGATGAAAATCAGTCCTGAAAAATCCTGTCAATCCTGTCGAAAGATTTCCCTGACACGCTCTAAATCTTCAGGCGTGTCCACGCCAATGGAACGATGCGCGACTTTGACGACTTTGATCTTGTAGCCATGTTCCAGCGCCCGCAATTGTTCCAGCAATTCAGTTTGTTCCAGTGGCGTCGAAGGCAGCTTGGCGTACTTCAACAGGAACTCCCGGCGATAAACATACATTCCGGTGTGTTTGGCATAACGACCGAGCAGCGCAGGTTCAGCGGCAAGCGCGGCTTCTAGCGAACCATGCTGTTGAACTGCCGCACGAGGGAATGGAATTGGGCTGCGGGAAAAATAGAGCGCAAAGCCATCAGGATCGGTGACGACTTTGACTACATTTGGGTTTAGCAAATCGGCGGCGGATTCAATCGGTTCGCTGGTGGTGCTCATGACAATGGAACTGTCAGCCAGCAGCGGAGCCAGCGCGGCTTCAATCGTCGCCGGTTCGATCAAGGGTTCGTCGCCTTGGACGTTGACGATAATGTCGGCGTCCAGTTTCTCGGCAACTTCAGCCAATCGGTCCGTGCCAGTCGGATGATCGGGCGAAGTCAGCATTACTTCCAGAAATGGGGCTTCTTCGCCTGCTTCGGTGACGGCGTCAAAGATTCGCTGATCGTCTGTAGCAATGATGACCTGATTGATCGCCGCAACCTGCCTTGCGCGTTCGGCTACGCGAACAACCATCGGTCTGCCGCCGATGTCCAGAATCGGTTTCCCGGGCAATCGCGTCGAAGCGTAGCGGGCAGGAATGATGGCAACGACTTTAGGTGTCATTGATTACCCACCGAAACAATACAGCTTGCCGTTTTGATCGCCGATGACCACTCGGCCGCTGGCGATTGCTGGGGAAGCAGATAGGGCGCCGCCCGCGTTGAATTCCCACAGCTTGGTTCCTTTCAGCAAATCCAGAACATAAAAGCGCCCGTCGTTTGAACCGACGTACACTTTGCCGCTGGCAATCGCCGGAGAAGATTCTACGCGCGCGTTGGTGCGGAAGGTCCAGAAGGCTTTGCCGGTGGCGGCATTCAGGCAATGAACCATTTTGTCGCGTCCGCCGATGACGACTTTGCCTTCAACCAGCGCGGCAGACGAATAAAACGGAAACTGTCGCTGAGGATGCGTATACAGCCACGCTTGTTTTTTCAGTTTCATATCCAGCTTGACGACTTCGTTGTTGAAGTTGCCAAAGAAAAACGCTGTTCCGTTGGTTGCCACCGAAGAAGCAGTGTTTCCACCGGCTGGAACGCGGACGACTTCTTTGCCGTCAGTGATGCGAATGCCGTGAAAGATTTCGTCGCAGCCTGCGAAGTAGGCGACGCCATCAACGATTGCCGGAGTGCCATGAACGTAATTTTCTGTTTTGAAACGCCAAACCGTTTTGCCGTCGCGCATTTGGAAGCAGTACAGGTAGCCGTCGTAACTGCCGATCAGAACTTTATCGCCGACAATGACAGGCGAGCATTTGATTTCCGTGCCGGTTGGATAGCTCCATACGCCCTTGCCAGTTGAGGCATTGACGGCATGAAATACGCCAGCCTGATCGCCTATGAAAACCATTCCGCCGCCGACGGCTGGCGAAGATTCCAACACCATGTCTTTGGTTTTGTATTTCCACTTCAATTTGCCGCTTGCCAAGTCAACGGCGATCAGATCGCCCGTGCTGACTCCGACGTAAACGGTACCATCGGCAATTGCTGCGGAAGATTCAATGGATTCCCCTGCGTCGTACGTCCACAAGACTTTCAAATTGTCCGGCACGGTCGAAGCCGCGACGCCGGTCAAGTTGTAGTTGGCGCGAAACTGCGGCCAGGAATCGGCGGTTTGCGATTGAGCAGAGACAGAGAGGAAGACAAGGCTCAAAAGCAGAAACGCTGTTTTTATCCCAGAGGCGCAGAAACCGCTAAGATTGCGCAGGGCTGAAGAATGACACTCTGCGTCGCCTCTGCGTTCTTTGCGATTCTGCGCTGATTTTGACTCACTCACTAAGCTCATTCGATTCAATACTTGATTTAACTTCATAAAGCTTTTTCGTAGACCTCCATTGCTCCTTCTTTGCTCCAATCACGTGGATTGAAGCTGCCCGTCCATTGTTTGGCCGCTTCTTCGGCCAAACCGGGCAGGTCGTTATTCGTCACTCCGATTGAATTCAGCTTGCCTGGCAGCCCTCCTGCCGCGCGTAATTGTTCCAAACGTCGCGCCAGATTTTCAACCGCGTTGGCTTCATTTGCCACTTCGCTAGCCAGTCCGCCAACCATCGCCAGTTCTTTATAACGCGCGCCGACGGCTTCTTTATTCCAGCGAACGACGTGCGGCAGCATCAAACCGATGGCC
Organism: uncultured Heliomicrobium sp.; assembly: GCA_964639915.1. Taxonomy (GTDB): domain Bacteria; phylum Acidobacteriota; class Blastocatellia; order RBC074; family RBC074; genus RBC074. Next base: position 3,713 of record CAZXHW010000234.1, on the reverse strand, counting down.
ACGCCGTGTGTCGTGCCAAAGTTTTTCGTCAGCGGATTGGCGCAGGCGTGAGTTGCGCCAAGCATGGAATTTTCAATCGCTGTTCCTGCATAAAACGATCCCAGCAACATGGCTCCGCGAGCTTCCAGATTCTTTGGCGTGGCCAAAACCATTTCGTAATTTGCCGATAGCAATCGCCAGGCTTCGCGTGCGAACAGGTCTGAAATCGGATTGCGTTTTTTGGTGACGAAAGATTCGACGGCGTGGGAAATAGCATCGTAGCCGGAAATTGCCGTCAGTTCCGCAGGCATCGTAACGGTCAATCGCGGATCAAGCAGCGCAACTTTGAATGCTGCCAGTTTGTCTCCGCACGCCATTTTGACGTGAGTTTCGGCGTCGGAAATCAGGGCGTAACTTTGCCCGTCGCTGCCAGTTCCAGCAGTCGTCGGCACGCACAGCATAGGCAGCATGGGCTTGGCGTCCGGTTTTTCAGATAGCTTGTCGTGTCCCCAGTAATCGCGCATTGTGCCGCCGCCAGCCAGCACAAAGCCGATGCCCTTGGCGCAATCCATCGAGCTGCCGCCGCCGAGCGCAATGATTGAATCCGGGTGCAGCGGTTCGGCAAAAGCACGGCCGGCTTCGACCATTGCCGTATCCGGGTTTTCGCCGAAATCCCGGAAATGAAAAGTTGCGATGCCGGAAGCGTTCAGCAGCTTTGTTGCTTCGGCAACATATCCGCAATCCACCATTCCAGTATCGGCCACTAACAGCGAACGTTTGAACTTAAGCTCGCGCGCGATCTGGCCAAGACGTTCAAAAACTCCCAGGCCAAAGATCACGCGCGTGCGCAAGTGAAAATCTAAAGATTCCATACACCTATTGATTTGTCGGTTTGACCATTTTCGCTATCACGAATCCTGCGACGAGCCATCCGATTACCTGGTCTACACCGTCCAGCAAAATAAATTTGAACGGAAAACCGTACCAGTTCCACTGTGACAAACTAATCGCAATCCAGGCGAAGAGTCCAATCAGCCCAACCAGAATCGCGCGCGAACTCAAAGAGCCGACAGTCGAAGCCAGGATGAACGCTGCGATCAAGGCGCAAATTACGGTTGTCAGAAACTCCATTCCCAATTGTTTGGGCGACATCGCATCGCTACCAACAGGATGGTAAAGCAACAATCCCGTCGGTCCGGCTTTGTATTTTGCGTTCCAGGCATTTTCCTCTTCCGTGGTCATGCTTTTGGACATATCTCGTCCGGGAAAGAAGTACAGGCCATCGTGGGAGATATTGCTTTTCAGCGAAGTCAGCACGGCGTCTTCTTTTTCATTCAAGATGCTCAGCCCCATTGTGCCGAGCGGAGACATGTGGATCGCAGCACTGCAAACAAACGCAACGATACCGCCGAGGATTCCGGCGATCAGAATTTGTTTCATGGGAAATCTCCTTACTGACGCACATACCGCAAGGTCAGTTGTTGGTGAGTTGATGGTTCACTGCCAACGCTGAGCTACGCGAAATCAATTTCGACGAAACCCAGCTTGATCGAGGTCGTCTGGCAAGCAAGCCGCAAACTGGCGTGGTAAGGCTCCAGCTTTTGGTCCACCGCCACGGGCAACGTGAAAAATATGATTTGAGTAATGCCGTATTCTTTGATCTGTTCGATGACGTTGGCGCTGTGAAGTTCGATTTCGTCGCCTGTTAACAAATGGTCATAGTAAGGAATCGGCTGGTTTGGTGAAAGCAATCCGAACTCACCTGACAAAATAAAAAAATCCACGCCGCAAGCCATCGCGGCAGAATAGATTCGTTTGATACGCTCACTGCGGTAACGTTCAATGGCAGGCAGTAACGAACCGTCAATTCGTTTTTCCGCAGAACAATAGGTTAAGAAAACAGTCATCGCCAATCACTTCACTTTGCGAACAGCGAACTTCAACCCGGACCAGGTTGTGTCTATCGCGCAGACTTTGTAATCCACAAGCCCCACGGCCAATCCGGTGTCGCGTATGATGTTTTCCGTCAAATCACTGACCACACCCGAAGTCTTTTTTGGCCAGGCGACCCACAAACCACCATTGCCCGTCGCATTGCGCATCTCGACAATTCGGGATTCCAATTCGACGCGTTCCTGAATGAACCAGATAATCAGTTCAGCATTGCCATTGATGTCCGAGATGAAGTTTACGCCGTCTGGCAATTCACCGAGCGTGCGTTCAAAGTTTCGTGGCGCGTTGTGCAGTGCAACAGTTGCATTGGCTTTGATGCCGAGCTTTTTGGGAAGCGGTGTGCCGGAATACCCCGCCAGATTTGATTCCGGCTTGACGGGATTGGCCAGCGGCTTGGCAATGGCACTTTTCAACGAACTGCGAATTCTGCTCCAGGTCGTGTAGGTCGCGTCAGGCAAAAGTTTTCGTATCCGTTCAATTTTCTCTGGCTCTCCTTCGACAAAAATTAACGGCACGGTTCGCGTCGCTTTATGCCCACGCAAAGCAGACCCCACTTCCATTCCGTGCGAAGGCATTCGCGACAGATCAATCACAAACGCGGCAGGCGGATCTTTCTTCAGCGCCTTGTAGCCTTCGCCGTCTAGTTGGGCGTATTCGACCTCATACCCAGCAGTCTTGAGCTTTTCAATTCGTTCGGGAGCCTCTTCGGCTTTCCAATGAATTAAGCGGACGCGAGCCATGAAATATGTTTCCTTTACGGCGTAATGGAAAGAACGCGGACGATGTCTACTGGAGTCGTCCGCGTTCGGATTGGTCGGTATTAGTTTTGGGCTAGCGAGTACCTTTAATTTCCGGCCTTTTCCGACGCTTTTGCAGTGGCCGGAGCACTGCTGCCAACCGCCAGCGAGAAAAGCTGATTGCGGTTCATAATGATCAGGGCGCCATTCGCCGGAACCGGGCTGGAGTAAACCGAACTGCCCATGTTCACTTCGCCGATCAGCTTTTTCTCGCGTCCGGCTTGCAAAATGGCGATGTCGCCGTCTTCGTCACCCAGATAAATTTTTCCGTCTATCACGACAGCCGATCCCCAAATGGCGGCAAACATATCGTGTTGCCACAATTCTTTTCCGGTCTTGGCGTCCAGGCAGTGCAGAAATCCGCTGAAATCCGGGTAGTACAGCAAGCCATCGTGCAGCGCTGGAGTTGAAACCGAACGGCGGATTTTGTCGAAGTGCCAAACCATGCCTTCTTTTGTGATGTCGCCGCGTTTGGTGGCATCAATGCAATAGGCGTGGCCGACACCTTCGCCGTGTTCCGGGTCCTGGCCGTTGGCAATGTAAACTTTATTGTCGGCAATAATTGGAGTCGCAATCAGTTCATTGCGGGTTTTGGGCCAGACGCTGTCTTTCGGATTGGTGTCGAACGACCAAAGGAGTTTGCCCGCCGTGGCTTCATAGCCACGAACCCAGCCATCGCCTTCCCCAACCACGACTTGAAGAACGTCTCCAATTTTTGCAACGGCGGGTGAAGACCATTGACCGTGCAGAATCTTGTCGTTGACGTTGTTTACTTCCCACACCAGCTTGCCAGTGTTCTTGTTGATGGCAATCATCGAAGGCGCTTTGGGTGAAGGAATGTTGACGTGGCTTTCATCCTGCCCGTTCGATGTGCTGATGAAAATCAGGTCACCGTAAATGACAGGCGATGAGTTCGCCATGTTGTGGGGGTGATTGCCGACTTCTTCGATGGTGTCGAATTTCCAGATAATGTCCGCATCGAAC
>CAZXHW010000233.1:0-10140 GCA_964639915.1 uncultured Heliomicrobium sp. | reverse complement strand
CGCAGCTTTTGCAGCCCTTCAAACTCTTTGGCCAGCACGCGCTGTTTGTTGCCGGAGCCAATTTTCACGACAACCAGATCAACGTTGGCTTGGACAATTCCGTTGCCCGGTCGCCGATTCGCATTGCTTCCAAAGCCAACGCGCACGTAACAAACACTGCTGGTTATGTTCAGCAAGGCATTGATTTATTACACGGCCACGTTCACGTCGAAGCCGGACTGCGTTTCGATCATTTCCGATTCAAGGTTGACGATCATGTCGCGCCGGAATTTTCCAGTGCGCAGGGAGCTTCGCGATTCCAGCCGAAATTCAACCTGTCGGTGACGCCAACCGACCGAGTTCCGCTGACGGTTTATTTCAATTATGGCCGAGGCATTTCCAGCCAGGATGCGCGCGGTGTGGCGCAGCAACCTGACGGGCAACGCATTTCGACGACGGACTTTTATCAAGTTGGCACTTCGCACAACTTCAAACGCTTCAGCCTGAGCACGGATTTGTTTCTGATTGACCGGTCGAACGAACAGGTTTACATCCCGGACGACGGTAGTTTTGAATTCCTGGGACCGACGCGGGCTTATGGTTTTGAAGCGAAAGCTTCCGTCAAACTGACGAAATATGTTTCATTCAATGGCGGATTGACGCGCGTGATGAACGCGTTCTATCGCGGCCAGCAGCCTAGAAATTACGTGGACAGCGCGCCGCATTTCATCAGCAACGCGGCGTTGACGATGAGCGGTTGGCATGGATTCAGCGGTTCACTACGCTATCGTCACATCAGCAACTATCGGCTGGACGGCGAAGACCCCAGTATTCGAGCCGCCGGATTCGACGTAATTGACCTGAGCGTCAACAAACAAATCAATCGCCGCGTCGAACTCAACCTGTCTGTGGATAACCTGACCGACAAACATTACTTCGAGACACAGAACTTTTTCGAATCGCGCATCGCTCCCGGAGCGCCCGTTTTGTCGCGCATTCACGCCACGCCTGGTTATCCTGTAACAGTAACCGCCGGAGTGACCTTCAGGCTGGGCGGCAAGTAAACCTCTAAATTTCCAAAAATGAGTGCGTGGGCGGTACAGAGTAATTGCTGCTTATGCTCGCGTACTTTTGCTGCCTGTGGTAAACATTCCGGCGTGACGATTGATTACGCCGCCTCAAAATCTCCTCTCAAACGAATTGGCGTGCTGGGCGATATTCACTGCGAAGACGTTCGGCTGGCAGCCGCGCTGCAATTTTTTCAAACGCAAAACCTGGATATGATTTGTTCGGTCGGCGATCTTGTTGACGGACCCGGCGATCCGAACCGCACGGTTGAATTGCTGCGCCAGTTCAATGTCGTCACCGTGCGAGGCAATCACGAGCGCTGGTTGATGAAAAACGAGATGCGCGGTTTGCCTGAGGCCCAAACGCGATTTGATTTCGATGCGCTGGCCTGGGTTTTCCTCAATCGCCTGCCGATAGAATTGGAGTTTGAAACTGTCGCCGGGTGGATGCTGCTCACGCACGGTTTGAGCGGTGACGACATGGGTGGCGTCTGGCCGTTTGATAATGAATTAACGCTACACTCGAATTATCCGCTATGGATGATGATCGCCTCCAAAAAATTTGCGTTCGTCGTCAACGGACACACGCATCGTCGCCTGGTAAGGAACTTTGGTGCAATGACGATCATCAACGCTGGAACGCTCTACCGAAAACACGATCCGTGCTTTTGCGTCGCCGATTTTGAACAACTTACCGTTCAGTATTTCAATGTTGATGCCGAAGGCCAAATTGAAACTGCTGAACACTTTCCACTTCCCACAAATACGATCCTGAAATGAAAAGACTCAATCGCTTTGCTTCGCTGTTGCTTGTCGTTTGTCTGATTACTACGCCAATGCTGGCTCAACAGGCTGTGCCTGCTGCCAAACCGCAAACCGTCGCGGAATTGCAGGCGCGCATTGCTGCCTTGCTGGATCAGCCGAAGTTCGCCGCTGCTCGCTGGGGAGTTTTGGTCAAAGCAGGCCAGGACAAGATCGTTTTCGAGCGCGACGCTGAAAAAGCCTTCATGCCCGCGTCGAACATGAAGCTATACACAACGTCGGCTGCGCTGGACGCTTTCGGGCCGGAGTTCAAAATCAAAACTTCAGTGTATGCGACCAAACCAGTGAAGGCCGGGCGAGTTGTTGGCGATTTGATTCTTTATGGTCGAGGCGATCCGAATCTGTCGCCGCGTTTTGAAGGCGATAACCCGGATAAATACGACGACCACAAACCGGCGGACAAAATTGGCCCCATCGAACGGCTGGCCGATCAAATCAAAGCCGCGGGCGTCAAAACCGTCACAGGGAATTTGCTTGGCGATGACAGCTTTTTTGCCGGCGACTTGAACGGCCCAAGTTGGGAGTGGGACGATTTGCAGTTTTATTACGGAGCCGAAACCAGCGCGCTGACCATTAACGACAACTGCGTCAGCTTCACGGTTATCCCAGCCCAGAAAGTTGGTGATAAACCTGCGATCAAGGTTCAGCCCGAAACTGCGTATATCAAGATCATCAATCAGGCGGCAACCAGCGCCACTGGCGCGACGCGCATTGGAGTCAATCGTCCGCTAGACAGCAACACGGTTGAGTTTTTCGGCTCGATTCCGCGCAACCGGGAAAAGTTTGAAGTCAATATTGCCATTCACGACCCTGCCAGTTTTGCGGCTACGCTTTTGAAAGAAGCCCTGGCACGGCGCGGAATTCACGTGCTTGGCAAAGCCGTTCGCGCCGATGCCGTTGCGCGCATCGCAAAACCTTTCGATGAATCGAAGCTGACGGAAATCGCCAAAGTTGAATCCCAACCAATGGCAGAGCTTTTGAAGGTCGTCAACAAACAGAGCCAGAATCTGCACACGGAATTGCTGCTGCGGCAGCTTGGCGCAAATGGCGGCCAGCACGAACTCGATGAGTACGGCAGGCCGAAAACCACCCTCGCGCGTGGCAACGAAGCTCGCCGGCTGTTTCTGCAAAAAGCCGGTGTAGATGTCACGCCCTTGAGCCTGCGCGATGGTTCCGGGATGGCCAGACAGGATTTGGTGACTCCGCGCAGCACGGTGCGATTGCTGGAATTTATGCTGACGCATCCGCACGCCAACGTTTTCCGCGAATCCTTGGTTGTTGCAGGAACCGACGGAACACTCGAACGTCGTATGCGAGACACCGCCGCCGCAGGAAACTTCCGGGGTAAAACCGGCACGCTCAGTTACGTCAACGCCTTGTCTGGGTACGTGACAACCAAACGCGGCCAGGTCGTGATTATCAGTTCCATGGGCAACAATTACATCGGTCCCGGACGCGATGTTACCGCTGTGCTGGATCAAATCTGCATAATGTTGGCCGAGTTCGAAGGCGAGTTGTAAATTCTCGTAAAACTCTTTTCCAAACAGCAAAGCGCGCCACCCAGCCAGCGCGCGGCCGTCTATACTTCCTGCCTGAATCTCAAACGCAAAACCAGTCGCGACCAATTCCTGATCTCACTCAACCCGGAGGTAAATATGAAACGCTTATTTCTTTTGGTGTCTTTTCTGTTTGCGCTGGCTTTGACAGCATTCGGACAGAATCAACAAGCGATCAACAAGCTGAGCATCAAATCCAAAGTGCTTGGCGAAGAGCGAGTCATTCTGGTGCGGACGCCGGATGGTTACGAGCAGAACGGACAGCGTTATCCGGTGCTGTATATGACAGATGGTGATCGCCAGATCGGCCATACGATCAGCACTGTTGATTTTCTGGCGCGCAATGGACGGATTCCTGAATTGATTATTGTGGGAATCACCAACACTGATCGCACGCGAGATTTGACGCCGACGAACGGGACGTTGCGCAATCCCAACGGCCAACCGCAACGCTTTCCAACCAGTGGCGGTGCGGACAAATTCTTGAAGTTCATCGAGACTGAACTCATTCCCAGCATCGAAGCGGATTACCGTACCCAGTCCTACCGCATTTTCGCCGGGCATTCCTTCGGCGGACTATTTGCTCTGCACACCCTGTTGACGCGGCCTGAAGCCTTCAATGCGTATATCGCTGTCAGCCCGACCTTTCCCTGGGATGACGGCTTGCCGCAACGCGAAGCTGAAGCGTTTTGCAAAGATCGCAAGGAAGCGAACCGCACACTCTTTTTCACCGTTGGCAACGAAGGCGAAGAAATGAACGGCGGTTTTGACCGGTTGAAGAAACTCTTTGCCAAACAAGCTCCAAAGAATTTCACATGGGAAGCGATGCTGATGGAAGACGAAGATCACGGTTCAATCGTGTTGCGCAGTCATTATTTCGGTTTGCGGAAAATCTTTGACGGTTGGCGCGTACCGGATGCTGTGGCGGCGGGAGGTCTGAACTCCGTCGAAGATCACTACAAAAAGCTGACGGCGAAATTCGGCTACGCCGTGTTGCCGCCCGAAGCGTTGATGAACCAACTAGGCTACCAACTGTTCGCGGCGGGCAAGCGCGACGAAGCCATCACAGCCTTCAAATCCAACATTGAGCGCTATCCAAATTCCGCCAACGTTTATGACAGTTTGGCCGAAGCGTATGAAAAGTCCGGCAAACTTGATTTGGCTAAACCCAATTACGAAAAAGCCGTCGAAGTCGGCACTAAAACCAACGATCCAAACCTCCAGGTTTTCAAAACCAACTTTGACCGCGTCAGTGAAGCTCTGAAGAAAAGTGTAGAAGCGAAGGGAAATAAATGATCAAGGCGGCAATCAGCCGTTGTTTGCAGTCTGAGTAACCTATAGCGCAAATGTTTGTTGGGCAACTAAACATTTGCGCTATTTCTGTGGTTGCAGCCATCTGGAAAACACACTTGTTGTCAGCCGCGATTGTGGCACAATCAGGGCAATGGTTGATGCGGTTGACCAAAAACTCGTTCTGCAATTCGATGCCGGAACGCTGCTGCTGGAAGGCGCGGAGCGTTCGTTCCAGGCTCCGCCGCCGTTTGAGTGGGACGAGCGTGTGAATCGCTGGCGAGTACCAGCCATTGCCTATCGCCAGATTGTGACCGAACTGACTCAGCGCAACATTGCTCACGAAGACAAAGCTCGCCAATACATTGAATTCCAATTCAACGCGGAACTGACTGCTGAACCCAGGCCTTACCAACAGGAAGCCATTGCCGCCTGGAAGAAAGCCGGGCGGCGGGGAACTGTGATTTTGCCTACGGGGGCAGGGAAGACTTTCGTCGCCCAGATGGCGATTGAAATGGTTGGACGTTCGACTTTAGTTATTGTGCCGACGATTGATTTGATGAATCAGTGGTACGACTTGTTGCTGTCTTCGTTCAATGCCGAGATTGGTTTGATCGGCGGCGGGTATTTTGAAAAAGGCGCGATTATCGTGACGACGTACGCTTCGGCGTTCCGGTTTATGGAGAGAATGGGCGATCAGTTCGGCTTCATCATCTTTGATGAATGCCATCATCTGCCGAGCGACGTGTACCGGTACGCGGCGGAAATGGCGATTGCGCCGTTCAGGCTAGGGCTGACAGCGACACCGGAGCGCGCGGACGGCGCGGATGAAATGCTGGAACGATTGATTGGGCCGATCATTTATCGCAAAGAAGCGCAGCACTTGGCCGGAGAATTTCTGGCCGATTACACAACCGAGCAGATTTCCGTCGTGTTGTCGCCCGAGGAGCGCGAGCTATATGAAAGTGAGCGAAACATTTTCCGCCAGTTCACGCGTGAAAAGGGAATTTACTTTGGTGATCCGGGCGGCTGGCAGCAGTTCATTATGATGAGCGCGCGCAGCCAGGAAGGTCGCCGCGCGATGCAGGCGTATCGCGAATCCAAGCGCATTGCGCTTGGCAATGACGCCAAAATTCATGCACTGGAAAGGCTGATGCAGCGCCATCGCCGCGAGCGGACCATTATTTTCACGGCGGAAAACGAGATGGTCTATCGCATCTCCGAACAGTTTCTGATTCCCGCCATCACGCACGAAACTCCGATCAAAGAGCGGCGCATGTGGCTGGAAGCTTTTAACCGAGGCGACGTGCTGGCGCTGGCGACTTCAAAAGTGCTGAACGAAGGCGTCAACATTCCGGAAGCTTCGGTGGCCGTTGTGCTTTCCGGGTCCGGTTCTTCGCGCGAACACATTCAGCGGCTGGGAAGGATTCTGAGAAAACAGCCTGACAAACAAGCTGTGCTTTACGAGGTCATTACGGCCCAAACCACTGAAGAAAGAATTAGCCAACGCCGCACTGACGCTCGGCAGTTTCAACGGGACCCAGCCCTGGGCGACGACTGGTTGGAATAAGAAATGCTCACAGCAGATTTGGCCATCTATTTTCAACGCGGCGACAGCGTCAAACCGCGTCGTCTGGAATCGGACGACAGCAACCTTCAGATTGCCGGAGATTTGATTGGCATTGTGGCTGAACACGTCAACCATCGCCGCGCAGAATTGAATCCCGCGCTGGAGGAATACGTCGGCACGGGAACCGATTATCGAATCCTGCGTGGATTGATCAAATTGCTGATGGACGTTTGCGAGTTTCAAACTGGTGGCGCAATCGTACCCGCTGAGCTGCGGGAGAGCCTGTTTCTGAAAGCCAAGCAGCATCATCCCGTCACCCCGGCCTTGCGGCAGCAGTTGATTGCTGAAATTGCCGAAGAGCGAAACGCTGACGCTGAAACGATTGAAGCTGGTTTGTACGCCGACCTCAGCGACAATCAACGCTTGATCGCTTTTGACCCACCTACGCCCGCAGGCTTGATTACTTCCTACAATCTGGCGCAAGCGCAGGCGCTGTTGTACCGTTGCGTCGAAATGCGGCTGACCATTGCGCCTCAAGACGCCAGCAGCTATCGCCAAATTTTCAACGCCATCAAACGCTACAATCTGATTCACACGGTGAAGGGAAGCGCCGCGACAGGCTATCAAGTCAGCTTGAGCGGGCCGGTTTCGCTATTTCATCGGTCGCAAAAATACGGCGTGAAAATGGCGGTGTTTTTACCCGCGTTGTTGGAATGCAAAGGCTGGCGATTACGCGCCGAGGTCGAAACCAAACGCGGGCGAGCCTTTTACGAATTAAACAGCGGGCAGCAGGATTTGGCTGTGCGCCAGCAGTTCAACTGGATGGAAAGCACCAATTCGTCTGAAGTGCTGGAAAAGTTTTTGATGGGTTGGGAGCGTTTGCAAACGAAATGGCAAGCGACGCCTAGCGGTGAAGTCATTGATCTGGGCGGAACCGCGTTTGTGCCGGATGTGGTTCTGGAAAATTCCCTGGCCAGGAAAGCATACGTAGAGTTTTTGGGATTTTGGACGCCGCGTTATCTACAAGATCGGCTAGCGGAGTTTGAGCGCGCTGGCTTCAAAAATTTCGTGCTGCTGGTTTCAGAGGAACTGCTTGGCAGCCGTGAAGCGCCGGTGAACTTGCCAAGGAATGTCGTCAGTTACAAAACCTCGCCGGATGTAAAAGCCGTGTTGGCGGCAATTGAAGCGGGAAGCTAGCAAACCCTATTTGGTAATTCCGCGCTCAGACCTTTCGATAAACTCGATCAGGTAATCAATTTCCGGAGAACCAGCCAAGTTGGCTTTGATCTGCTCCAATGCCTGTGTGGTGTTGAGATTGGAATTGAGCAGCAAGGTGAAGGCTTGCTGGATGCGGCGAATCGCTTCGTTTGAAAAGCCTTTGCGGCGCAATCCGATGGTGTTTGCGCCATAGCATTTCGCTTCGGTTCCGTCTGTGCGGGCATAAGGCAATGCGTCTTTGACGATTTTCGACATACCGCCGATGAAAGCGTGCGAACCGATCTGGCAAAACTGATGAACGCCGACAAAGGCTCCGAGCGTCGCGTCGTCTTCGACTGTAACGTGCCCCGCCAACGAAGCCAGGTTGGCAAACACATTGCGCGACCCAACGATGCAATCGTGAGCGATGTGCGTTTGCGCCATAAACAGATTGTCATCACCGACGGAAGTCAACCCGCCACCGCCAACTGTGCCGCGATTCATCGTCACGTATTCGCGGATGACGTTGCGCTGGCCAACGATTAAGCGCGTGTCTTCGCCTTTGTATTTCAAATCCTGTGGCGATTGCCCAAGCGAAGCGAAAGGAAGGATCTTTGTGCCCTGGCCAATTTCACAGGGCCCTTCGATAACGACGTGGCTGACAAGTTCGACTTCGTCGTGAATCGTGACGTGGTCGCCGATGATCGAATAGGGGCCGACTTTGACGTTTGCGCCAAGCTCGGCTTTGGAACTGATGATTGCGGTCGGATGATGCATTTGAATTTTGGATTATGAATTTTGGGTTTTGAATTGCCGGATGAAGTCTTGAGAGCGGTCTTCAATCCAAAATTCAAAACCCAAAACCAAGAATCATTTTTTATTCTTATCGGCCAGCGCGGAAGAGAGTAAAGCTTCAGCAGCGAGTTGGTCGCCGACATACGCCTTAGCGCTTAGTTTGGCGTATCCCATTTTGTATTTCAGCACAGTAACTTCCAGCCGCAACTGATCGCCAGGGACGACTGGACGGCGAAATTTGGCTTCTTCGATTCCAGTGAAGAACATGAGCTTGTTTTCGCGGTCGGGAACTTCACGGAATAACAGCACTGCTCCGGCTTGCGCCATTGCTTCGATGATGAATACGCCGGGAAAAACTGGCACGCCAGGGAAATGGCCTTGAAAGACCTGTTCATTCATCGTCACATTTTTCAGCGCTACAATACGCTTTAATGGCTCGATTTCGACGATGCGGTCAATCAAGAGCATTGGGTAACGATGAGGAATAATTTGTTGTATTTCGTTGATGTCCATAAATCGGTGGTCGGTGGTTGGTGATCGGTGGTTGGTAGTCTAACTCCGCTACTCGTTTCCTCTCACAGCCACGATCTTTTCCAGTTTTTTCAGTCGGTCGAAAAGTTCGGGCAATCGCGTATATAGCACGTGCGATTTGCGCCATTGTTGATAATCCATTGCGGCCATCATACCGCCCATCAGTTTGCCAGCTTCGACGGATTTCGTCACGCCGGTGCGTGCCGTGATGATTGCGCCATCGCCGATGGTGATGTGCTGGTTGGTTCCGATTTGTCCGGCCAGAATGCAGCGGCGGCCAATTTTGGTGCCGCCTGAAAACCCCGCCAGGGCTGCAACCACAGTGTCTTCACCAATTTCCACGTTGTGGCCGATTTGAATCAGATTGTCGAATTTGGCTCCGCGATGAATGCGCGTTTCGCCAAACCCGGCCCGGTCAACGCAACAATTGGCGCCAATTTCAACATCGTCTTCGATAACGACGCGGCCAACTTGCAACAATTTGAACTGGCGACCCTGTTCGTCAGGGGTAAAGCTAAATCCATCAGAACCGATGACCGTTCCGCTGTGAATGCGGCAACGCGCTCCGATTTCCGAATCGCTGTAAACCGAAACGTTGGGGAAGAGAATGGAATCGTCGCCGATGTGGCAGTTATCACCAATGACAACGCCAGGGTGCAGCGTAACCCGGTCGCCGATGATAGAGCGTCGGCCAATCGTGACACGGGGATGAATGGAACAGTCAGCGCCCAAGAGAGAACCTTCACCCAAAACCAGGTCTTTGCTGACACCAAGCGATTCGACGGTTGTCGCGTAAAACGCGGCGATGGCGCGTGCGAAGGTCAGCTTGGCGTCTTTTCCGATCAGCAGGTTTAATCCTGCAAGTTTTTCGTGGTCGGCAAGCTTGGCCGGAACAATAAGCGCCGCAGCAGGTGATGTGGCGGCTTCTTGCAATCGAGCGGCGTCGGCTGCAAAGGTCACTTCGCCGGGGTAAACTGCATCAAGCGAATTGATTCCTGTAATTTCGACTTCGCCGTTGCCGCGAAGTTCGGCGTAAATGAATTGTGCGAGTTCGGCAAGCGTCATAAAGAAATCAAAAGCCCAAGGGCAAAAGTCAAAAGGCAAAAATGAGATGGCGATTCTCACTTTTGCCTTCTGAAGCGGTTCGCTTGGCTTTTGCCTTTATAGAATTAGGGTTTCTTGGCTGCGCCAGTTCCGGGATTGGCTTTGTTGTATTGGGCCATAAAATCTTCCGTGATGTCGGAAGCAATCGCTGCATAAAGCACGACGCCGGTTTGTTGCACCGCGCCACCTTCCAGAACCATCACAATGCCGCGTTGCTGGCAATAGCTTT
>CAZXHW010000232.1:0-10148 GCA_964639915.1 uncultured Heliomicrobium sp. | reverse complement strand
GCGATCGTCGAACACGACGACGCGGAAGCCGGCTGCGCTGGCCAGCGGTGCGAGCATTGAGTTCATTGTCGAATGTAAAGACAAGCGCATTACTTCCGACGAACGAAACCAGATTGTGGCTCAGCAAGCCATCGCGCAAAAGAAATTGCCTCGCCATCGTTGGATAGCCGTTTCATCACAAGGCTTTGCCGCCGACACGCGCGTCGCACTGGAAGAAGTCGGCATTGATTGCGTCACTTACCCTGAACTGTTGCGCGAACTGATACCGTTGGACAATTACGCCGACGGTTTGATTGCCGAATACGAAAAGCACGCCGAGGAAAAATGGGGCGGAGATGATTGGTTCATCCGACCTGACTTGATGACCGACATCACCTACGAGCGATTGCCCGCGCTCGAGCACCTGAGCAAATGGCTGGGCGAAGAGCGCCGAAATCAGTTGGTCATTCTCGGAGATTTGGGAACTGGCAAAACCACTCTGGCCAGCTTTCTGGCTTACAACCTGGCGCGCAGCTTTCGTGATGATCCGTTGCGGCATCCGGCTCCGGTTTTGATTCCGCTGAAAGAAGTTCGCAAGGAATTTTCGCTGGAAAGCATTGTCATCAATCATTTTGCCCGCCGAGGTTTGCGCGATATCAACTTCACTCGGTTTGAACATCTGGTGCGGTTGGGCAAAGTCGTTTTGTTTTTCGATGCCTTTGACGAAATGGCTGACCGCATCCGCTGGGAAGACACGCAGAACAATTTCCGCGAACTCAGCCGAGCCGCCGACTTGCAGGGCAAAGTCATACTCACCTGCCGCACGCATTACTTCAAAGACCGCACCGAACAGGTCAAAGTCATTGGCGAAGGGCCTCGATTGTCGGAAACCGAAACCGATCTGTACCGCGAACTTCGCCAGCGCTCCACCGCCGAAGTCGTCTTCTTGCAGGAATTCGACGACACGAAGATTCAGGGCTATTTGCGGAAAGCTCGGCCAAAAGATCACGCCGCAGACTGGCGAAAGATTCAGGAGATTTACAACCTGAAGGATTTGGCTACGCGCCCGCTGTTGCTGGATATGGTCGTCAAGACTTTGCCGAAGCTGAAACAGGGCGAAGAGGTCAACGCAGCAAAGCTTTACAACGTTTACACCAACATCTGGATTGACCGTGAAGAAGATAAGAACCGTAAGTTCCGGCTCGTCAAAGACTCAAAGCTGGCCTTGATGATGGAACTGGCTTGGCGAATGTGGCGCGATGAGCGGCAGACCGTCCATTACAAAGAGCTTGCGCCTTTCGTACAAAAGCTGGTGGACGACCAGAAGATCGAAATCGGCGACGAAGAAATCGCCGACATCGCCAGCGAGATGCAGGGAGCCAGCTTCCTGAAGCGCGACGACAACGGCAATTTTGGGTTTATGCATCGGTCGTTCGGCGAATTCTTTGTGGCGAAAAAGATCAGAGCCTCGCACCCCGGTGGCATAGCCTTCCTCGAAGTATTAAACACTCGCCGTTACGATCAGAAGACGATCTTCTTTCTGGCTCAACTGGATGAAGCCGATGCGATGCGCGAGCCGTTGCAGGAAATTCTGCGGACGAGCTATCAGCCGAACGTTTCGGAAAATGCCTTGCAGTTGTTGTACTGGTCGGCTCGGATTCGCTGCGGGATGGAGGAAGAGATTTCCGATGTGGCCAAGCTGAAAGCCGGGCTTGCCGGTCGTATTCCTGCCAACTCGAACCTGGCCGGAGCGAAGTTGCAGGAAGTCGTTTTGGAATGCGCGGACTTGACCGGAATTGATCTAGCTGAAGCTGAATTGAGAATGGCCAAGTTGAATCATTGCAAGCTGGATGATGCTGTTTTTCGTAACGCCTCGCTTGTCGGAGCGCAAATTGAAAATGCTTCGGTTATTCGAGCAAATTTCCATGAAGCAAATGTGGACGCGGCATCGTTCAATGATTCCGATTTGAGATGGGTGGGTTTCACGGATACGCAAAATTGGGGGCTTGCGACTTTCCTGCGGGCCAGCACCAATTCAGATTTGAAGTTGAAGCTGGAAACCTGGAAGTCATTTACGACGAACGTTAATAGCTTTAGCCCAATCGTCCAATCCGGCACAAAATTTGTCGGGCTGTCAGTAAGTTATAGTCCTGATGGGTCAATCTTTGCCGTGGGTTGTGGTGACGGAATTGTCCGCCTTTATCGAAGCGAAGACGGCGCATTGCTCCGGACGTTTGAAGGGCATATTGGCCAGGTCAACTCAGTTGCGTTTTCGCCCGACGGAGAGACAGTTGCCAGCGGAAGTTCTGACAACTCGGTCAAGCTCTGGCTGGTCAAATCAGGCAAAGAGATTCGCTCGCTCAGCGGACACTCTTCCTCTGTCTGGTCAGTTGCGTTTTCTCCCGATGGAGAGACAGTTGCCAGCGGAAGTGATGACAAATCGGTCAAGATCTGGCAGGTCAAATCCGGCAAACTGCTGGCGAGGCTGACTGGAAATCTGGGATCGGTTTTCAGCGTCAGTTTTTCGCCGAATGGGAAATATCTGGTCAGTGCTGGCGCGGCTGGTCGGCTGCAATTTTGGGACCTGACGACTGGCCAAACCTTCCTGTACCGCTATCACTTTGGGCCGGGCGCGTGGCTGGATTTGCTGCCGGACGGACGCTTCGACGCCAGCCCCGAAGGCATGCGCTATCTGGGATACACGGGCATGGAAGAACTGACGTACTATCCGGCGGAATCTTTGGTCAAAGAATTTTACTCGCCCGAAGCCGTCGCCGAAGTCCTGGCCAAATTCACTGCTTGATGCGGTACGGGGAGCGTGAGCGACCTGAGCCTTGCTGAGGTTAGTCACTGTTGTCGGTTGGAGCGCCCGCTGATCTCTACGACTTAGCCCGAGTGATGCTCAGGTCGCTCACGCTCCCCGTACTGCATTGTGGAGATAGTAATGTTCGATGAAGAGTTCAGTCTGAGCCGCATTCCATTGGCTTATCTGATTACCTTTCGTTGTTACGGCACTTGGCTTCACGGCGACGAGAGGGGATCAGTAGACAACCTCTACAATACATACGGCACGCCTTTTTATCCGACGGACGAGCTACGCGAGCAAGAAGAGCGGCGACGATTGAAACAAGCTCCGGTTGAACTGGATGAAGCCCGTCGCATAATTGTTGATCGAGCTGTTAGAGAGGTTTGTGAACACCGTGGATGGAAATTGCGAGCAATCAATGTTCGCACCAACCATGTCCACATTGTCGTTTCGGCTTCCTGCAAACCGGAAAAAGTTCTCAATGATTTCAAGGCTTATGCCACAAAGGCAATGCGGTCTGGTGGAGTTTGGAAAGGGAAGTTGTCGCCTTGGGCAGAACATGGCAGCAGGCGTTATTTGTGGAAACCTCAGCAAGTTGAGCGAGCCTGTGATTACGTGCTCAACCATCAAGGTAATGATCTATTACCAAAGTTAGACGATTAATGCAGTACGGGGAGCGTGAGCGACCTGCACTTGGCTGGGCAAGTTGCCGACTTGAGCAGTATGCAGCTTCCAGGCTTGCCTTGGCAGTGCGACGTCTGGTGAGCTTGCAGGCATGAGTTGAGTGAGGCTCAGGTCGCTCACGCTCCCCGTACCGCACAGAGACGACTGCTTCTTCAAATCCGCTCCGCAATTTGGCAAACCACTATTAGGTGTGTATACTCCGCACCTTTAATCGAGCACTCATAAATTCACCAGCTACGCTGTACAGGCTGAAATGATTCCCGAAGGGCAGCAAAGGTTCGCACTTTCCTTGTTCTTTGCGATGGGGTCGAGCGTCTGGGCAGCCGTCTTACTTGAAGGAGCAAACTAACTTTATGGCATCTACGAATGGCGATCATAAAGCCAATGTCGCCACTGGAGACGTTGGCAAGGTAGTGCAAGTCATCGGCCCGGTTGTGGACGTGGAATTTCCCGAAGGCTATCTGCCGCCGATTTATCAGGCTTTGCGCATTACCAGCGAGGGGTTTGATACGCCGACCCCGATTAACGTTATCTGCGAAGTTCAACAGCATCTAGGCGAAAGCCGCGTCCGCACAGTTTCCATGCTTCCGACGGACGGAATGGTTCGCGGCATGAAGGCGATTGATACCGGCGGCCAGATCAAAGTTCCGGTGGGTAATGGAACGCTTGGTCGCATCATCAACGTCATCGGTGAACCGGTGGACGAACGCGGCCCGGTTGTCGCAACAGAGTACTATCCGATTCACCGTCACGCTCCTACCTTTGAAGAACAATCAACCGAACTGGAAATGCTGATCACTGGCATCAAGGTCATTGACCTGATCCAGCCGTTTTTGAAAGGCGGAAAGATCGGTCTGTTCGGCGGCGCGGGCGTGGGCAAAACCGTGACGATCATGGAATTGATCAACAACGTTGCCAAAGCGCACGGTGGATTTTCCGTATTCGCAGGCGTGGGCGAACGTACCCGCGAAGGCAACGACCTTTGGCTGGAAATGCGCGAAGGCAAGGTCATTGACGACGACGACATGTCGAAATCCAAAGTGGCTTTGGTTTACGGCCAGATGACCGAACCGCCAGGAGCGCGTTTGCGCGTGGCGCTTTCGGGGTTGACTGTCGCCGAATACTTCCGCGATCAAGGCCAGGACGTGTTGTTGTTCGTTGATAACATTTTCCGCTTTACGCAAGCCGGTTCTGAAGTGTCCGCACTACTTGGCCGTATGCCTTCTGCGGTGGGTTACCAGCCGAACCTGGCGACGGAAATGGGCGAATTGCAGGAACGCATCACTTCGACCAAAACCGGTTCGGTGACTTCGGTGCAGGCCATTTATGTTCCGGCGGACGATTTGACCGATCCGGCTCCGGCAACGGCATTTGCGCACCTTGATGCGACGACCGTGCTTTCGCGACAGATTTCCGAGCTTGGAATTTTCCCTGCGGTGGATCCGCTGGCTTCGACTTCGCGCATTTTGGAGCCGCGTATTGTCGGCGACGAGCATTACAATTGCGCGCAAGCCGTGAAACGAATCCTGCAACGGTACAAAGATTTGCAGGACATCATCGCCATTCTCGGCATTGATGAGCTATCGGAAGAAGACAAGCTGACGGTTTCACGAGCGCGTAAGGTGCAGAAGTTCCTGTCACAGCCTTTCCACGTGGCGACGCAGTTCACTGGAATTGAAGGCGCGCTGGTGTCCATCGAAGAAACGATTCGCGGCTTCCGCGAAATTGTGGAAGGCAAACACGATGACATTCCGGAGCAAGCGTTCTACATGAAGGGAACGATTGACGAAGTCATCGAAGCTGCGAAGAAAATGTAACTGGGAGTTGGGAGGCAGGAGATGGGAGTTGGGCAAAATGGAGAGTTTCCATTGCCCGGTTTTCCTAACTCCTAGCTCCCAATCCCTAACTCCTAACTTATGGCTGACAAACTCAATTTAGAAGTAATCACTCCCGAACGATTAGTGTTGCGCGAGTCGGTGGATGAAGTCGTTGTGCCGGGCCTGGATGGAGAACTGGGCATTTTGCCGGAACACACAGCGCTGATTTCGCAACTAAAGACCGGCGTTCTGACGTATCGGCAGGGAAACGCCAGCAAGCAATTGCATGTTAGCGGCGGCTTTGTCGAAGTTCAGGCAGACGGCGTCGCAGTTCTTTCTGACGTTGCGGAACGTCCGGAAGAAATTGATCTGGCACGTGCGGAAGCGGCTCGTGAACGAGCAGAAAAGCGTCTTAGATCCCCTGGGGATGATGTTGATTTCCGCCGCGCCGAGTTAAAAATGCAACGCGCGATGGTGCGAGTTCAATTGGCTGGCAAGGGCTAATAGCTGCTAATGCCTGACTTAAAACCAGAGCCGCAAAGAGACGGTGTGCTGTTTCTTTGCGGCTCTGCTGTTTTTAGATGCGGCTGATGGTGATACGGACGGTCGAACCATCTTGGCTTTTGTAAATCGAAACCCAGAATTTATCGTGTTCCATGGTTTTGCGAGCGGTCTTTGCGCCATTGGCCAATTCATTGACTTCGGCGTCGCCGACCACATCGTTCCAAGCAGGAGCATTCTTGGCATCGAGAAAGGCAAGCTGGATCGCTTTGACTTCACCGTTTTCATAGCGCACGGTCATTACGTCATCGCCGGTGAGCTTGTAATCTTCGCTATCATCGGTGGAGTTTTCAGGTTTGGCCGACATCGCCGCCTGAACTGCCTCGCGTTTCATTGCCAGCTTGACGCCGTGAAATTCGCGCATGGCTTTATCGGATTTCGCCTGATTGGCATTTTGTAGGTGGTGGACTGCTTCGACGCGGTGGGCAGAGAACACAAAACAGCCGATTACGCCGAGAGCCAAAACAACTTTCAACAGTCGGTACATAGTTGATTCTCCTTTGCGACAAAGTTTGGTGGATTGAAAATTACTGCAATTTCAAGCCCTGTCTGTGCTGGGCAAAGAGTCCCTGTTGTGAGTGGCGGAGTGTCTAATTGGAAAGTTTCGAGCCTTTGAACAAATGCAATTTTGACTCAAAGCTCACCGTTCAGAATGGTTTCTTGAACCCAGTATGGGCGCATGCTAGCATAGCCTTCCGCTGAGAAAAACATACAAACCAGCAACTTAGAAGTAATTTTCCGATTGGTATAACTGACACTTCGGCGCTGGTTAATCTCGTTTTCAGGAGAATTTTGTTGATCGCTTCCGATATTTTGCCTGCGTTTCAACCTGCATTTTGGCTTTGGCAGGAACAAGCACCCCAACACAGCAGCCTACTTGATTTGATCTTGCGCGCCAGCCCAATTGCGAAGTTCGTGCTTGTGGTTCTACTGGTTTTCTCCATCGCTTCCTGGGCAATCATTTTTACGAAGGCTCGCGTGACGAAACTGGCTCAACAGCAGTCGGCGCAATTTCTGCAATTGTTTGCGAATAGCAACCGCTGGGCTGATCTGCATGCAGGAAGCGCCAGCTTCCGCGAAACGCCATTGGCTGCAATCTTTTTTGCCGCGGATGCAGAATTGAAAAAACAGGGCCGCTTGAATCTGGAAGCTGTTCAACGCGCAATGCAAAGCTCAGCGGTTGACGAAACGACAAGGCTGGAAAAAAGCCTGGGCTGGCTGGCTTCCACGGCCAGCGCTGCTCCATTTATTGGTTTGTTCGGCACTGTCGTCGGAATCATCATCGCGTTTCAAGGCTTGAGCCAGGCGACGACATCTTCGATTCAAGCCGTCGCTCCAGGCATCGCAGAAGCGTTGGTGGCCACAGCCGCAGGCATTGCTGCCGCCGTTCCTGCTGTGCTGGCTTACAACCACTACATCAATCGGATCAAGACGATGGCTTCAGAAATGGATAGCTTTACGCTGCGGCTGTTGAATTTCATCGAGCGAGAAGCAACGGAAGGATGAAGTAGGAATGATGAATGATGAATCTATGCGTTTCATCATTCATCGTTCTGCTTTCAGCATTTGAATCATGGCTTTTACGAATCGCAACGGAAGAACGCAAACCGCGCTGGCAGAAATCAACGTCACGCCATTGGTGGATGTAATGCTGGTACTGCTGGTGATCTTTATGGTCACAGCGCCGATTCTGCAAACCGGCATTCAGGTCAATCTGCCGAAAACGCGTGAGGCGCAATCGAACGAAGCCACACCACAGGCTTTGATTCTTTCGGTGGACAAGGAAGGTTCGGTTTATCTGAGCGGCAAAAACGAGCGTCAGGCGGTGAACATCAACGATCTGCCGCAGGTTTTGAATGAACGGCTGGCGAATTCAAAAGACCGGCGAGTTTATCTTCGCGGGGATGGCGAAACGCCATATCGTGTAATTGCCTACGTTCTGGATCAAGCCAAACGTGCTCAGGCCAGCGTTAGTCTGGTGACTGAGCCGCAAGCAAAGAAGTAATTTTTAGTGAAGCAAGACCCACGCTTAGGAACGATTTTGTCCGCAACGCTACACATCATTGTGCTGGCGGCGTTGGTGTGGTTCTTTCGCAATCCGTTGACGACGACGATTGTTGCTGCTGGCGAAGGTCAGGGCGGCGAGGGCGTGATTGAAGTTGGCACCATTGCCGCCAATCAGCTTGGGTTCACGCTTCCGCGCAATGTGTCGTTTGTCGGTGATGAGCCGAACACGGCCAACAACGAAATTGTCAAAACCGAAAAAACGCCGGAAGCAAACGCCGAGGTTTTGCCTTCGGATGTGAAAAAGAAGCCGGAGGAGAAAACAGCGACGACAGATCGTCCGACGGCAAATCAAACTTCCCAGATTGTTTCGCCGACGCCGTTGCGGGGAAGTTCATCAAGCAACAGCGTTGAAGTCGGGCGTTCGTACGGTGCGCCAATGCCGCAATTGACCAACGGCGTTGGAGTCGGTTCAGGCGCGAATCTTGGGCCGAGCGGAGTTCCCGGCGGTTCGGAATACGGACGTCGCATTCAGATGATTCTGAGCCGCAATTACGCTCCGCCAGCGAGTGGCGATACGACTCCGCAGTTCGTGATCGTGCAGTTGCGGATCGGGCGTGATGGCCGCATTCTGTCCTTGGTTGGCGGGCGCGTTGCTTCCACATATTTCAAAAAACGCAGTTCGAATGATTTGGTCAATTTCGCCGCCGAGCGGGCAGTAATCGCATCGAATCCGCTGCCGCCGTTTCCAAACGGGTTTTTGCTTGGCGCGCAAGAAGCGGTTGCCGAAATCTGGTTCCGCTATCCGAAATAAGCAGGAGAGTTGATGAAACGAGTTTTGTGGATTTTGCCGGTTGTCGTCGCACTGGTTTTGCTGAGCTTGCCAAAAATCACCGCGCAACAACCTCAGCAAGAAGAGCTTCGAAAACAAATTGGCACAATCATTGTCACGCCAGGAGCAGGTCCTTCGCTAGCGGTCGCGGATTTTCAGCCGCGCGCTTCAGGCGTTGATGCCGCGACGACCACGTTCAACGAAGTGCTCTGGAATGATTTGAAGTTTGCTGGTGTTGCCAACCTGGTTGGCAAAAGTCTTTATCCAAAAACGAAACTCGCCGATCCGGCTTCGCTGAAATATGACGAATGGGCAAATGATCCGGTCAAATCCGATTACGTCGCTTTTGGCAGCATCACAGGGCCGAATAGCGCGCAGGGCTTTCTTTACGATGTCAAAACGCAATCGCAACTGCTGACTGCCAGCTTGGCCGGAAACGGGCGCGAGATGGCGCATCAGTTTGCAGATCAGATCTTCAAGCTGTTGACCGGGCAAGATGGGATTGCTCAGTCCAAGATCGCCTACATTGCCAATCGCGAAGTTTCCATGATGGATTATGACGGATTTGGAACGCGGCAGTTTACGCGCGACAGTTCGATTGCGTTGTTTCCAGCACTGTCACCGGACGGCAACCGGCTGGCTTATGTTTCCTATCGTAGCGGATTTCCAAACGTCGTAATTCGCGGCGTAGACGGTTTGATTATTGGTTCGACGCAGTTCAAAGGAACTACAACTTCGCCATCAGTAGCGCCAGATGGCCGGATCGTTTTCTCTTCCAGCAAGGATGGCGATTCGATGGAATTGTTTGTCGCCAACGAAGACGGCTCTGGGGCGAAGAAAATTACGCGTGGTCGTTCGGTCAACATTTCGCCGCGCTGGAATCCGAAAACCGGGCGCGAGATTGCTTTTGTTTCCGATCGAGGCGGCGCTCCGCAGATTTACATCATTGGTGCTGATGGCACGAATGAACGTCCGCTGCTTTCAATGGGAGGACAGATGGATTCGCCCTCATGGTCTCCGGATGGACGGTTTATCGCTTTCACCTGGGACGGCGGCGGAGGCGGCTTTCACATTTACCTGGCTGATGTCGCTTCCGGCCAGGTGCTGCGCTTGACGCGCGAAGGCCGCAACGAAAATCCAACCTGGTCGCCCGACAGTCGCCATATTGCGTTTCAGTCGAATCGCACCGGGCGATGGGAAATTTGGGCAATGCACATTGACGGCAGCGAACCGCGCCAGTTGACGCGAACCGGCGGGCGCTCACCGTCCTGGTCGAAATAAGTTTGGACTACGAATGAATACGAATGAACAAGAATTGCTTGGTAGTGCAGAAAGCCACTTGTGTTCATTCGCGCTCATTCGTAGTGATAAATTTCAATTCAGTAAAAAACTAAGGAGAGGACAGTCATGACTCGCAAATTACACCAGCTAACTTTGCTGACGGTCGTTGTTTCGATTGCGGCAT
>CAZXHW010000231.1:0-10153 GCA_964639915.1 uncultured Heliomicrobium sp. | reverse complement strand
ACACCAACGCCAACCCCGACTCCAACACCCAGTCCGACTCCAACGCCGTCTCCCACACCGACTCCGCCACCAACTGGCTCGAATTTCAACGTCGCAGCCTTTGCCGGAAACGGCTCGTATGGCTCAACCGGGAACGGCGCGGCGGCAACCTCCGCCACATTCAAACAACCCAGCGGAATCGCTGCTGACGGAAATGGAAATGTCTACGTTGCCGACTCCGAAGCGCGCGTAATTCGTAAAATCAACGGCGGCACAATCACGTTGCTGGCGGGAACCGGAGCCAAAGGCTTTGCGGGCGATGGCGGAGCGGCGCTTTCGGCCAAGTTCAATGATCCAAATGGATTGGCCTACCACGCGGGAACCAATTCACTTTACGTCGCCGACACGGGCAATCACCGCATCCGCAAAATTGATTTGGGCACCGGCAACATCTCGACAATTGCCGGAACTGGCATTGCAGCCTTGGGCGGAAACGGCCCGGCGACCAGCGCCTGGATCAATTTGCCGATGGCTGTTGCTGTTGATGCAGCGGGCAACGTTTATTTCGCAGACACGGGCAACAATCGCGTTTGCAAAATTTCAAGCGGGAATCTGACAACGATTGCCGGAACCGGCGAAGTCGGAAACAGTGGCGATGGAGCCTTGGCGACTTCGGCCAAGATGAATCATCCGACCAGCGTCGCGGTCAGCGGCGACGGCGCAACTGTGTACATTGCCGACCGTGGCAACAACCGCATTCGCAAGATGACAGGCACAAGCATCAATCACTTTGCCGGATTAAGTAATGGCACTTCCGGTTTTGGCGGTGATGGCGCAGCGGCAAACCTGGCGCAACTGAATGCGCCAACAGGCATTGCATTGGATTCAGCGGGCAATCTGCTCATCACCGACACAGACAATGAACGCATTCGCAAAGTCACTGCCAGTGACGGTGTAATCATTACTGTTGCGGGAAACGGTACCGCAGGAAGCTCCGGAGACAGCGGAGCCGCAACCAGCGCGACTATTGATACCCCAACAGCAATTGCAATTGACAGTTCGGGCAATGTCCTTTTCTGTGATTCCGGCAACTTGCGCGCTCGGCGATTGGCAGTGAGCGGTCCGCCGAACAATGCACCGGTTCCAGCTCAGGTCGCCAATCAAAGCCTGAACAAGAATCAGCAGTTGAATGTGGCGTTGTCGGCCACGGATGCAGACAACGATCCTGTGACGTTCTCGCTGGTTCCTTCATTGCCGTTTGTCACAATCACAAACGCAAACGCGGCGGCCAGGACGGCGACGCTGTTCATCAATCCAAACAACGCGAACGCAGGCACATACAACGTTCAGGTCAAAGCCGAAGACAACAAAGGCGGTTCGAACCTGACGCCGAGTTTCACCATTACGGTCAATGATCCGAATGGTCCACCACCAAACCAACCGCCGGTCGCCGTCGCTAACACGTTGCCACCAACGGTTCAGGCAAGCGGACTAACTGCGACGGTAAATCTGGATGGCACCGGCTCCAGCGATCCGAACAACGATCCGTTGACTTACAGTTGGACGGACAATGGCCAGGTGATTGCGACAACGGCCCAAGCCAGCGTACAGCTTGGCGTTGGCCCGCATTCGATTGTTTTGACGGTAAATGACGGCAAAGGCGGGACAGATTCAACAGATCCGCAATCCGTGACGGTGACGGCAGCTCCGTCAGAAGAACTGGCAATTCAGTCCTTGTCGCCTTCCACCGGCAAACGAGGCGCGAATGTGACTGTAACCATTACCGGAACTGGTTTCATTCCTGGACAATCGGTAGTCAGCATTAATGGTGGCGCAATCACGATCACAATCACACAGATGACAAGCACCACTATCACGGCGAAGTTTGCCATTGCTGGCTCTGCTCAAACTTCATCGCGGAACGTGACGATCACCAATCCCGGAGGCGTGTCAGCCACCAAGACAGGCGCGTTTTCCGTGCAGCCTTAATCGGTTCTGGCTGGGACCTATTCCCTATAAACAAATCGGGCAGGAGAAAACGTTTTCTCCTGCCCGATTTGTTTTCTGGTTAATCAGGATTGCCTGATTACACGTTTACCTGAATCAAGTCTTTCAACTGTTCCCGGCGAGCGCGCATATTGGCGATGAATTCATCAAACAGATACGTTGCATCATGCGGGCCAGGACCGGCTTCGGGATGGTATTGAACTGAAAACACGGGCAAGCGCCGATGGCGCATTCCTTCCAGACAGCCGTCGTTCAGGTTGAAGTGCGTCAGCTCAATTTCAGTTTGGTCCAGGCTGTCAGGATCAACGGCGAATCCATGGTTGTGCGAAGTGATTTCGCATTTACCGCTGCGGTGATTTTTGACCGGCTGGTTGCCTCCGCGATGGCCAAACTTCAGCTTGAAGGTGCTGCCTCCGAAAGCCAATCCCAAAATTTGATGACCCAGGCAAATTCCAAACACAGGCGCGGCGGTCAGCAACTTTTTCACTTCGCCAACAATTCCTGGCAAAGCCGCCGGGTCGCCAGGGCCGTTGGAGAGAAAAATCCCGTCTGGCGCTAAAGCCAGCACGTCATCCGCCGAAGTTCCCCCAGGCACAACTGTCACATCACAGCCAACCGCTGCCAGATAGCGCAGAATGTAGTATTTAATTCCGAAATCGTAAGCGACCACGCGGAACGGCTCCTCGCCCGGTTGTAAGCCCGTTTCCGGCTTGAAGCCCATCAATGGATCAAACGACTGTTGATCGTCCTTGATGCTCGACCACTGGTAGGCGTCGCCACACGAAACCTCGTCTACCAGATTACGGCCTAGCATTTCCGGCGCTTTGCGTGCCTTAGCCACAACGCTGGCTTCGTCTAGATCAATCGAAGAAATGCATGCGCGCATCGCGCCTTTTTCGCGGATGTGGCGAACCAGCGCGCGCGTATCCACTTCGGAAATGCCTACGATACCGTTCAGCTTCAGATACTCGTCCAGCGACATTGAGGCGCGCCAGTTCGAGGTGATTTCGGAAAACTCTCGAACAACAAAGCCTTCGACGAAGGGACGGCGCGATTCCACGTCTTCCGGGTTGACACCGTAATTGCCGATTTCCGTGTACGTCATCGTCACAATCTGACCGGCATACGACGGGTCCGTCAGGATTTCCTGATAGCCGGTCATCGAGGTGTTGAAAACGATTTCTCCAGTGCGTTCGCCGTCTG
The DNA here is from genome assembly GCA_964639915.1 of uncultured Heliomicrobium sp. GTDB lineage: Bacteria > Acidobacteriota > Blastocatellia > RBC074 > RBC074 > RBC074. The sequence goes on along the minus strand of CAZXHW010000231.1, from coordinate 6,964 downwards.
CGCCCCAGGCGCGTCCGCGAAATGTTCTTCCATCTTCCAGGGCTAAAATTGCTTCTTTGCTCATTGCTGATAATTTCAAAGTTAAGAGCGAAACCACTGATAAACACGGATCCGCACGGATAAACACAAATCAGATTTCTGCCTGTCTGTATTCATCAGTGGGAATCTGTATTCATTCGGTAGCTCGTTGTTAATCCCACTAAACCTTTAATTTAAGATTGTCGTTCACGCAAAAAATTCTGCGCCAGATGCAGCCATTGCCGCTCAGTTCTGTATTTGTATGCTGGCGCATTTTTGACCGACTCAATGCAGTTTTGCATTTCTTCCAAGGCTTCGCCAGTTCTTCCCAGACTGTACAGCGTCATTCCGCGCCAATACCTTCCCTGCGCGTCCGAAGGCCGTTTTTCCAGAAACTTGTCGAACATTTCCAGCGCGTCTGGGTATTGTTTGGCAGAATAATAAACCAGAGCAGTTTCTCGCCAAATCTCGTGCTGGCTGAATGACTGGTCCTGGCGAATTACCTGTTCAAAATGCTGAACCGCTTCGTCAAACCGATTTTGCCAGCGGGCAATCCGGCCAAGCTGAAAATGCGCGTCCGTTTCATTGGGATCAATTTCAATCGCTCGCCGGAAAGAACCGATGGCGGCATCCAATTCGCCTCGCTGTTGATAGAGCAAGCCCAGATTGTAATGCGCCGAGGCATCCGCCGGATTCAAGGTTGCCGCTTGCAAATTCTGCCTGAAGGATTGCCGCGACTGGTGCGACTGCATAAAGTCGCTAAACCGGTCGCGTAACAGGAAGACCAACAGCAGCAGCAAAAACGGAGAGCCGCAAACAAATGACGTCGCATCAATGAAGAGTGGCAACGTCAACAGCGACAAAAACGAAACCAAAACCGCCAGTGAAACGGCCATCCAGCCAATATTGAAAATTGACCCCGTGGTTAATGCCATAAACCACGCAAAAATCGGCAAAGGGATAACTGCGACCAGCACGAAAAACCCAAGCGCCGAACCCAATCTGGCGCTTTGCCATCCAATCACAACCGCAGGCAACAGCGTCACTAAAAAGGAAACCGACAATGACAGCAACACGCAAGATACGATTGCCGGAAACTCTTCCCGCATTACCAGCGAAATACTCGCGCGCCGTTCGAATAAATTGGCGATGAGAATCAAAAAGGGTGAATACACCACAGCAGCAAACAGAACGATCATCACTGCCGTCATCATGGCCCGCATCGAATTCCCTGTCAGTGCTGCTATCCAGAAAGACCTTCCATTCAGTCCATGTCCGGGAATGGTCGAAGCACCGATAACCCCGCCGGCTTGCGCGTAACTCGCCATTGCGACGGCGACGATGGAATATACCCAGGCTGTCAGCAGTGCCATGACAACAGCAAATCCAACCGGCGCTCGGTCGCGAACCTGCCGAATCGCGACAAATGGTTGCCATATCAGCGAAAACAGTAATCGAAAGTTAGTCAGCATGAATCGTCAGTTTGCTTTCAGCCTTATTTTGGCGCGCCAACCAGGTAGGCCGATATGCGAAAGCGCGGACAGCTTGCCGCTGCCGCGCCTTCAATCAATTCAACAACGATGTCTAAAACTTTTCCTGGCCTCAATTTCTCAACAATGAACCCTTATTCAATTTTTCCGAGCCGTTCGTAAGGTGTAAACGGGTAGTAGCGAAAGATTGCTTTGCCGTAGATGTATTTTTCCGGCACGAAATCCCAGTAACGGCTGTCGCTGCTATTGCGGCGATTGTCTCCCATCACAAAGTAATGATGTTCGGGAATCTGCTTTGGTGTCGTCAGCGAATCGTTTGCCAGAAATTCCGGATCAAGATAAGGCTCTTCAATCAACTCGTTATTGATGTAAAGCTTGCCGTCTTCGATGTTGATTTTTTCGCCAGGCAAGCCGACGACTCGCTTGATGTACGATTTTGAAGGGTCAAGCGGAAACAGCAGCACAACAATATCGCCGCGCTTAATCGGCTCCTTGTCGCCCATCCATTCGCGCAACGGATAAATGAATTTGTTGACGAAGATGCGATCCTGGTCATGCAGCTTCGGCATCATGCTCTGCCCTTCAACGCGCACAGGCTGCACCACAAACACAACAATCAAAATGGCGATTAAACCAGCGAAAACGATGTCGCGGAACAGCGAACGAAGCTCCCCCCATAAACTGCCATCATCGTCATCGCCGCGCAGCGAAGACAAGTCTTCAATGACTCGAATATCGTTGTCGTCTTCGGGCGAATAGCCCACCCACTTTTCTTTTTTCATCCTGACTTCACCTTACCGCTATGGAAGTTGATTCGCCCAAGTTGGAAACCAATTGTAGTAACAAACCAACTGAACGGGCAAAAAGATATTACGGGGGTCCTAACGTGTCAAACATCGGCAAAGTTGCCTCTTTGTTCGACTTCAGCCTTCGATTGATAAATTTTCAGTGCTGGATTTTGCCTTCCATCGAAGTGTCAATCTGCGCCTGGATGCCGCCGCCAAACAGAAATGCTTCCATGTTTTGAATCAAAAATTGCTGGTGTTCGGGATTGATCGTGCTCAACCCATAATGATTGATCAACTGATTTTGCGTCGCCAGCCACCCTTTCCAGCAAGCCTGGCAAATTTGCTCATGAATTTTTTTGCCGAGTGCGCTGCCAAAAGGCGGTTTTTCCAACGCGGGTAGCTTTTTCCCGCATCGTTCGCACTTAATCACATCAGCCATTGTTCTCGCTCCTTCTGAGTTCTTGGATTCGTTGAGCGCGAATTATCCGGCAGGCTAGGCGGCTTGGCAAACCGCGCAAATTTGTCGCCAGATGACAAAGCGCGGTTCAATTGCTAGCATAGGTTTTACTGGATCATTGCTCAGCACAGAAAAATCTTTATGGACGCATCAAATATTACTCAAGCAGACATTCGCAACATCGCCATCATCGCTCACGTAGACCACGGCAAAACCACTTTGGTTGACGCCATGCTCAAACAGTCCGGCCTGTACCGCGCCAACGAAAAAATCGTCGAGCGTGTGATGGATTCGATGGACCTGGAACGCGAACGCGGCATCACCATCATGGCCAAAAACACTGCCGTGCAGTATGGCCAAACCAAAATCAACATTCTGGACACGCCGGGACACTCTGACTTCGGCGGCGAAGTCGAGCGCGTGCTGAAACTCGCCGACGGCGTCGCCTTGCTGGTGGACGCTTCCGAAGGCCCGCTACCGCAAACGCGCTACGTGCTGTCGAAGGCGTTGGAACAAAAGCTGCCCGTCATTGTCGTTATCAACAAAATTGACCGCCAGGACGCTCGTCCACAGGAAGTCGTCAACGAAGTTTATGACCTGTTCATTGACCTGGATGCTGCCGACGACCAGATTGACTTTCCGATCCTGTACGCCATTTCGCGCGACGGCATTGCCAAACACGAGCTCGACCACGAAAGCGACAACCTGCAACCGCTGTTTGAACAAATCCTGAAAACTGTTCCGCCGCCCACAGGAACCGCAGACGCGCCGCTGCAAATGCTGGTCGCCAATTTGGCATACAACGATTACGTTGGGCGATTGGCCATTGGCCGCATCTTCAATGGAACGCTTGCCATCGGCGATCAGGTTTCGGTTTGCAAAATTGACGGCAAGCTGGAAAAAACCAAGATTACGCAGCTTTACACCTTCGACGGTCTGAAACAGGTTCCCGTCGAACACGCCACCGTTGGCGACATCATTGCGCTGGCTGGGATCGAAGGCATCCACATCGGCGACACCGTAACTTCGGCAATTGATCCGCGACCACTGCCGCGCATCATTGTGGACGAACCGACGATTTCTATGATCTTCGGTGTCAACACATCACCATTCGCAGGCAAAGATGGCCAGCACGTTACTTCGCGCAAAATTCGCGAGCGGCTGGACAGAGAATTGCTCGCCAACGTAGCCATCCGCGTTGAAGACACTGGCTCGCCCGACAGCTTCCGCGTTTCAGGCCGTGGCGAATTGCAGCTTGCGATTCTGATCGAACAAATGCGCCGCGAAGGCTTCGAACTGAACGTCGCCCGTCCGCAAGTCGTCACGCAAAAGATTGACGGCGATTTATGCGAACCGATTGAGATGGCTGTCATTGACGTGCCGGATCAATTCATCGGCGTTGTCACAGAAGCGATGGGTCGCCGCAAAGGCACCATGACCAAGATGATCAACCACGGCCACGGTCGTGTGAGAATGGAATTTGAAATTCCTTCGCGCGGGTTAATCGGCTTCCGCAACGAATTCCTGACCGAAACCAAAGGCACAGGATTGTTGAATACTCTGTTTTTGCGATGGGGCAAATGGCAGGGAGACTTGGCCGGACGCGGCACGGGAAGCTTGATTGCTGATCGTGTGGGCGTTGCGACAGGTTACGCAATCTTCAACTTGCAGGAGCGCGGCGAATTGTTCGTCAAACCGCAAACTGACGTGTACGAAGGTATGATCGTCGGCGAAAACTCCCGTGACGTGGACCTTGACGTCAACATCGTCCGCGAAAAGAAACTGACCAACATGCGCGCTTCATCGGCAGATGAAGCCCTCCGTCTGGTTCCCGTCCGCGATCTGACCCTGGAACAAGCCATCGAATACATCGCCGAGGATGAATTGGTTGAGGTAACTCCGAAATCCATCCGGATGCGCAAGAAAGTCCTGGCGGCGAATCTAAGGCCCAAGTCGAAAAAAGCAGCGGAATAATATTCCGCCGCCAAACGGCTACGATAGTTGCCCGTTAAAATGAATGCCAAATCGCCAAATCAGCTCGCAAGAACAACTGATTTGGCGATTTACTTCGTAAAAGCCTTTCTCAATAACCTAATTCAGTCACACCAACTTGGTATACGGGTTAGCTGTATCAATCCGCCAGTTTCCGCTAATCTCTGTTCCAAATACTCTGCCTCAAAAATCTAGCCGTAATTTCTAATTAGCAAGCGAGGCGGAAAAAGTGAGAAGACAACGAAATTCCTCTCGATTTGCAGCCATTATAGGTGGAAGTAAAATTTGGCCACGCTACTGCGCCTGGCAACTATCGTCTAAATTTAAAAACTTCAGGAGACCTTATGCCCAATCTCACCACGCTGTTACATCACCGCCCTTTCTATGCGAAGCTTGCAGTCTACTTTATCCTGATACTTATGCTTGTCGCGTTCGCAGCGAAAGTTTTTTTCCCAAATACTTTAACTGTCGCCGCAGCCAATCGAGAATTGACCTTCGCCGACCGCGTTACCGCCCAGCGCGTCATTGAAGAAGTGTACTGGCGTCACCAAATCTGGCCGAAGGAGAATCCTCAACCGAAGCCATCATTTAACAGTTTAGTATCCGATGCAGTGATAGAAGAGAAGGTAAGAGACTACCTGCAAAAGTCCGAGGCGCTTGAAAGTTATTGGGGCCAACCTATCACTGCTCAGCAATTACAGGCTGAGATGGAGAGGCAAGCAAACCATTCGCACCTGCCCGCAGTGCTGCGCGAGTTATGGGCGGCACTCAATAATGACCCGCTACTGATCGCCGAATGTTTGGTGCGCCCGACTTTGGCTGAACAACAATTGCGCGCTCAAGTGTCAGAAGTAGAGTACGAAGAGTGGTGGCGTGGAAGAAAGGACGAGTTTAAGAAGACCTCTCTGGTTACCGACATAAAGTACCAATTACCGGAGATCATTATGCAAGCGAGCGGTTGTTTCAACGAAAGTTGGCGATCAACGACTTTAGTTGGTGCTCCCTCTCCTCGAAGGTGGCACACAGCAATTTGGACAGGTAACGAAATGATCATTTGGGGCGGTAGGGGCCCTGCTCCTTTATTAGACTTAAATACAGGGGGACGATACAACCCGGCGACAGACACATGGATGGCAACAACTACTCTCAGTGCTCCTACTTGGCGCCAATACCATACGGCAATTTGGACGGGAACCGAGATGATTGTATGGGGGGGCGTCTTCGGTCAATCGTCGCAGGAAATATGGTTCAAAACGGGAGGGCGCTATAATCCAGTAACGAACTCTTGGATGCCCGTTTCCACAACCGGAGCTCCAGATGAACGGGGCCTGCATACCGCGGTTTGGACAGGCGAAAAAATGATAATTTGGGGAGGGTGGGGAATGGGGCAGTTATATGGCCCGCTGGCCTCTGGAGGTAGCTATTCTCCTACAACAGATAAATGGCAACCCACAAGTACAACAAACGCGCCAGATGAAAGATTTCGCCATACTTCCATATGGACTGGTAGCGAGATGATCATTTGGGATGGCCTAAGTTTAGTCAAAGGTGCTCGTTATAACCCTGTGACTAATGCATGGATACGTATCAGCGATTTTGGAGATAGTTTTGATCGCAACGAACATTCTTCAGTATGGACTGGCACTGAAATGATAATTTGGGGTGGTTCATCGGGCGGTAACACAGACCTTAATACTGGCGGACGCTATCGGCCAATAACCAATACTTGGTCCCAGACGAGTGTCACCAACTCTCCCAGCCCTCGCTACTTTCATACATCTATTTGGACCGGCAGTGAAATGATTGTCTGGGGTGGGATAGGGCGAAACATTGATAGAACTGGCGGACGTTACCAACCCAATGCTGATCGCTGGACAGCTACGACGACCTTGAATTCACCAGCTCCCCGTTTTCATCACTCAGCAGTTTGGACAGGGGATTCAATGATCGTTTGGGGTGGTGCATTATTTAATGACGGCGGCCCAACCAATACAGGCAGTATTTATGCTCTGGTTTCCACTTTAAAGATTGCCCCTGAAAGCAAGTCATTTTCTGCTGGAGCTGAAAAAGGAACTGTGAATGTCACTTCGTCCGCCGGCTGCACCTGGAAAGCTGAAACAAATGATGATTGGATTCACTTGTTTGGCAATACGTCAGGAACTGGTAATGGAACGGTCAACTTTGAGCTTGATTCTAATAACGATAACTCGGAGCGCACG